>JBBQMJ010000341.1:0-4332 GCA_038328815.1 Fimbriimonadales bacterium
AGAAGTTGCCTACATAAACAATTCAAGTGGCCCAACGGAAATCTGGCTCCGTGATACCCCAACGGCCACCATCAATCCCGTCTATGTTCTCGGTTCGATCGACGAGGTTACCAAAGCTCTTCGGAACGCAACGTAAGTCAGTGGTTTCTTGGCCAGGGTAGCTTCGATTAGCTCCCTGGTTCGTAGCCCAACGTTCTGGCCCTCAATGCCTCGGCTACCGAGCAACTTAAGCTCGTCCGGTAATGTATTCGGCGTGCTTGACCTGCCTTACCCCGTCGTCCTCGCCAGCGCCTCCCCTCGCCGTCGTGAACTACTCTCAAAGCTCATCAAAGACTTTGAAGTGGTCGTTTCGGACGTCGATGAAGATGCCCTGACGGTGGTAAATCCGGTCGCGACAAGCGAAAAGCTGGCACGCGCAAATACGCGCGCGGTTGCAACCCTGAGGCCCGACGCCCTCGTCATCGGTGCCGACACCGTCGTCTACTTCAATAACGAGCAATTCGCCAAACCGACCTCCACCGAAGACGCAGTACGCATGCTCGAAAGACTCAGCGGCCGCAGACACAAAGTCTGCACGGCAGTCTGCGTCAAATGCCAAGACGCAGAAATGACAATGGCTTTTCAAACAAAGGTCTGGTTCAAGGAACTGACCCTCGGAGAGATTTCAGACTACGTGGCAACCGGGGAGCCTATGGACAAGGCCGGCGGCTATGCAATCCAGGGTGGAGCGGCGGCGTTTGTAACAAGGATGGAAGGCTCGATGGATAACGTAATCGGCCTACCCGTTGATGCAGTTGAGAAGCTGATTAGAGTCGTGATTTCAAAGCTTTTCAAAGGCTCCCCGTCCGCAAGAATTGAAATCTAAGTTCCCAATTCCCTATTCCCTTCTCCCTTCACCTATACAAACAAAAGGCGCAAGGCCCTAAAGCCTTGCGCCTTCTAAAGCTTGGTAAGTCTCTTGTTACTTGCCAGCCATCTTGTGATCGGCCTTCTTGTCCATCATCTTGCCTTTCATAGCCATCTTGTGACCCTTCTTGGTCATCTTGTGGCTCTTGGCAGTCATCTTGTGGCCGGCCATCTTGTGACCCTTCATAGCCATCTTATGGCCCTTCTTCTCCATCATCTTGCCCTTGTGCTCCATCTTATGGCCCATGGCCATCTTATGGTCGGCCTTCTTGTCCATCTTCTTGCCATCTTGGGCAAAAGAACCGACAGCCAAGGTCGCGAGAGCAGCAAATACGATTGCGCGGGTGAGTTTTAGCATCTTCGTTAAGTCCTCCTGGAATACATGCCCAGGGCGGCTTAAACAACCACTCCCCGTGCCGTATTGATTATCAAAGATTCCAACGCATGAGCCTCAAGGGTTTTGTTAGCATTTATTGCGCAGATCGGCGCAATAAATCACCCATGTAAGGATACGGGGCCTTTTTGCCACATATTCGGCGCATCAAGCGACGACTTTGCCTACGATTTTCGAGTTCCGAACTCTTCGGGCTTACCGAATCGTTTGTTAAGCCTGCGTTATGGAACCCTTCCACTTCAAGTACTCATCGCGAGCCTTTGAAGCCAGGTCCATCCGGTTCGATTTCAGGAATGTGCCAATCGCTAAGCGATACGCGTGCTCAATATGAAATGGCTTCGCCATGAGAAAAGCCTTACCCTGATCCAAAGTCGGGTCCACATAAACACGCTGCTCTTGAGCAATGGCATCAATCAGCAATTGCGCGTACTCCACGTCATGCCCCTTGCCCAAACCGGCAGGTACAACCTCAAGCAATACGGCAGGCAAAATCGGCGCCGCGTCGATGATCTTGCAGTTGAATGTAGACCTGACTCGCGAGATCGATTCAGAGACCTCGCCCATTTCGGCAAGCACCCGAGCTAAGTGAAGCGTGTCGTTAATTCGGCGATCCTCATTCGCTGGCTTCTTCACCGCAAGCTCAAAAACCTTCTTCGCCGCCGGCCACTTCTTTGCCGTGACGAACACTTCGCCATACTGCCAAGCGTCGCCCGCCGTGATTTGGCTCAAGTCAATGTCTTTGAGAAGTTCATCGGCCCGCTTGGCAATCAATTCCTTACCACGCTCGTCACTGATCTCACCGCGCAACCTGCGCTCGTTGAGAAAGTCCGATGTCGCCTTGAGGTTCCGTTGAACCTCATCCGGCCGCATCAACCCAACGTCTTTAGGATCATTGGGATCGGGCAATGTGCCGTTTTCGCAGCCCCCCAACGCCAGAAGCGCTGCAATCAGGAGGCCGCAAATCCTACACTTCGGCAAAACGGTGTTCCCCAAACAAGGCATCGCGATAGATTTCACTGCCACAGAACGTCAAGACCGGCTTGCCCTTCAGCCGCATTCCGTGAAATGGCGTGTTCTTGCTCTTGCTAAAGGTCCGCGCCTTGTCAAAAGTCCACTCAAGGTTCGGATCGATAACCGTCACCTGGGCAACTGGAGTCTCGCCAGGCTTCAAAGTCCCCGCCTCAAGCCTCAGTATCCTTGCAGGCACCGTGCTTAGCTTGCGCACCGTTTCTAACGGAGTCAGAACGCCCTTGTGGGTAAGCACAGTCAACGCCACACCCACCGCGCTCTCCAGCCCAACGCTGCCAAATGGCGCTTCTTCAAAGGGCACCTCTACTTCGTGGCTCGCATGGGGCGAGTGGTCGCTTGCTATGCAGTCGATCGTCCCATCGTTCAGCGCCTCATTCAAAAGGTCGATATCAACCTGCGTGCGAAGCGGAGGAATGATCTTATAGTTCGTATCAAACTCTCCAACAGCGTCATCGGTAAACGTGAAGTGCATCGGGCAGATTTCGCAGGTAACTGGCGCGCCTAAGAACTTGGCCTGGCGAATCATCTCCACAGCTCCCCAAGTGCTAACCCGCATCACGTGCAACTGGCAACCCGTATGCAGCGACAACAAGCAGTTGCGCATGATCGCAATCTCTTCCGCACTCCGCGGAATGCCCTTCAGTCCCAACATCGCACTAACAGCGCCCTCGTTCATGCTGCCGCCAAACGTAAGCGACTGGTCCTGGCAGTGCGCCATGATCGGCAAGTCGACCTGCACACAGAACTCCATGGCCTGAGTCATCACCATCGCGCTCTGGATCGGATAACCCTCATCGCTCGCCGCAACAATGCCCGCCTTCTTGAGGGCAGATAGGTCGCTAAGCGTCTTGCCCTCCATGCCCATGGTAAGCGCGCCAACCGGAGCAACAAACACGCCGCCAGCTTCAGGCGAAGCAGCTCTGTCCAAAATGAAGTCCACCAGCGCCGGGGTGTCAAGTGGCGGGTCCGTGTTTGGCATACAACAAATAGTCGTGTAGCCACCAGCTGCGGCAGCCTGTGTGCCTGAAATGATCGTTTCCTTGTGAGTCTGCCCCGGTTCGCGCAGGTGAACGTGCGGGTCCACTAGCCCCGGTGTGATCCACATTCCCTGGCAGTCGTACGTCTCGTCCGTTCGCGCATCTTTCAGATCGCCGAACGCAACCACTTGGTCGTCCTCAATCAGCAGACTCCCGATCATGTCCAGTTCCTGCGAAGGGTCCAGGATTCTTCCGTTCTTGAGTAGAGTTCTCATGCTTTCACCTTCGCGGCAACCTTAGTCTTGGCTGTCTTCTTCCCGTTCGTCGAATTCCCGGATTCCTGGAACACCCAATACAAGGCAGCCATCCGGACGAAAACGCCGTTCTCAATCTGCGCCGTAATTGCAGAGCGCTCGCTATCGGCCGCAACGTCGTCAACTTCAACACCGCGGTTGATTGGCCCTGGATGCATAACCAAGCAGTCAGGCGCGGCGTACATCAGCGTCTCCTTGTTGACCTGATAGAGCGATGCATATTCGCTGACCGAGCTCAAAAGCCCTTCCAACATCCGCTCCTTCTGCAACCTCAGGCAAATCACCACATCCGCGCCTGCAATGCCCAGCGGCAATTCGTGATACACCTTGCCAGGCAGGAGCGAAGTCGATCCAGGGATCAGTGTTCTCGGACCCACAAATCTCACTTCCGCTCCCAACTTGCTAAGCAGCCAAGCGTTAGAGCGAGCAACCCGCGAATGCTCCACATCGCCCACAATCGCCACAACAAGGTTCTTGATATCCGTCCTCTTGCGCTCCATGATCGTCAGAGCGTCGCCAAGAGCCTGCGTAGGATGCTCGTGCTGCCCATCGCCTGCGTTCACAACCGGCCCACCAAAGAACTTCGAAGCCAACGATGGCGCCCCGGACATCCGGTGCCGCATCACAAGTCCGTTCAATCTCTCATAGCGCAGAGTCAAAATCGTGTCCTTCAGAGTCTCGCCTTTGCTCATCGAGGAACCCGAAGCGGCGA
>JBBQMJ010000342.1:0-4317 GCA_038328815.1 Fimbriimonadales bacterium
GATGCGAACTTCCTAGCCCCGTATTTCGCCTTCGAAGTTGGGCCAAGGTTCTTTAATGAACCGACTCAAGAACTTACTCGGTCGGCACGTAACGGTTGTTACCACTCAGGTTGAAATGAATGACGCAACTTGGGTTATGTGGCGCTAGTTTTTGTTCACCAAAGGGGAAATCATCACCGTCGCGTAGACGCGCGAATCTGCTGGCCCATGAGGACCTAACACTCCCTGGGCCCCCGGAGGAGCAATGCACTGGTCAAATGGCCGAAATGTGGTCGGCGCCCAAATCAGTGCTAAGCGGCCGCCTGGAATGCGATCGCAGGCGTCGCAAACTCCGCGAGGGCCCACGAATGGAGCGATCTCCGTTTGCCCGATTGGAATTCACCGAGACTAAGAGTGCGTTCAGTTGCTCTGCAATGCCATAAAGAATCTAGGAGCGTCTTGCTGCGAAGGAGGCGCCTAACGGCGTATATTCGGTAACAGAACTAAGCTAAGGAACGTTTTCCCATGCCTTACCCATTCAGATTATTATCCGTTTTGTTGCACACGGCTTTGTTGCTCGCGATCGCCCATCCTCAAGGAGGATCACAGCAGGCAAGGAACCCCTTTGCTCCGCCGGATGCGACTCCCCATTACGCGCCGGACCGCATGTATGACCTCCTGAATCTAACCCTCGACCTCAAGGTGGACTATCCCAATCGCTTACTCGAGGCCTCGGCGACTAACGCGATCGCGGCTCTGAGAGACGGGGTAACGCAGCTTCGCTTCCATGCGGGCGCGAGCACCAAGGTCGACTCGGTTGCGCTTAACGGGAAGCCTGCGCAATTCATTAGGGACGCCGAGGGAATCCTCGTTGACTGTCCGCCTACGAAACAGGGACAAAAGGACGTAGTCGTGATCCACTACCATCTAAAGAATTCTGCGTCGGGATGGCATTGGCACGAGCCTAAGAAGAACGACCCCTCGAAGTTAGGACTTTGGACAAACGGCGAATACGCGGACACCAGAAGCTGGGCCGTGACTTGGGACTACCCAAACGATTTTACGACCAGCGAGACGCGCACCACGGTCCCTGCGGACTGGGAAGTGATTGGCAACGGTTCTCTGATTTCAGATACCCTAAGCCCAAGTCGAAAGACCCGAACCGTCGTATGGCGGATGACCCAACCTCACGCAACCTATCTCACCTCCATCGTCGCCGGGCCATTCGACATCAAGAAGGATGCATGGCGCGGTATGACCCTCTACTATGTGGCTCCGCGTGGGATGGGCAAAAAGCTCGACTACACATGCGAGCACACCAAAGACATGCTGAGCTTTTACTCGGACAACCTGGGAGTGAAATATCCCTGGCCCAAATACGCCGAAAACTTCGTGTACGACTTTGGTGGAGGGCAGGAAAATGTCAGTGCCACCACCTTCGGCCTTTTCTTTGCCGACCCCCGCGACATCCAACATGGCTCCGATTGGATCCTTGCCCACGAGATGGGACACCAATGGTTCGGCGACTATGTAACCTGCAAGGACTGGGGCCAACTCTGGCTGAACGAAAGCTTCGCAACTTGGATGGAAATGAGCTACACCATGCACAGCCGGGGTGCGTTTGCAGGCCTGCGGGAAATGGAGCAAAACAGTCAAGGCTATTTCCAGGAAAGTCGCCGTTACAAGCGGCCGATAGCAACGAGCCTTTATTCCGACCCTGGCGTGATGTTCGACCAGCACACGTATCCCAAAGGAGGGGTGCTCCTGACATCGCTTCGGAAGATGCTCGGCGATAAGTTGTTCTTTGCCGGATTGAATCGGTATCTCACTACCTACCACAACTCGCCTGTCGATACAAACATGCTTTGCGTGGCGATGACAGAGGCAACGGGCGTGAACCTGCACCCTTGGTTCGACCAATGGATACTTAAACCGGGCCACCCCGTCATCGACTGGTCTTGGGCCTGGGACGATACCAAAAAAGAGGCGGTCGTCCATGTCAAGCAGATGCAGGACATAGCGGGCGGGACACCCATATACGATATCCCTGCCAAAGTCGCTATGCTAACCAAGAGTGGCGAGGTAGATCGGCGGCCCATTCATCTTACAAGCGCCGACCAGGAGTTCCGGCTCGCCGCCAAAGCAAGGCCAGATAGCGTCGTTTTCGATCCCGATCACGACTTCTTGCGCGAGATTCCGAAGAATCCTTGGACGGAATCCGAGTTGACAGTTATCGCGATGTATGGTCCGAATTGCGTGGACCGCCAGTTCGCTTTCTCCCAAATGCTCTCGGGCAAGCCCTCCGATGCAACGATCCAAACTGCGGTGTCGATTTTGATACGGGACAAGGGCGCTGAGCCCGCGATTCTCGACGTTTCACCATTAGCAAGACTGAATCATGCTAATCTGCGTAACTTTTGGGAATCTGAACTGGTCCACGAAGACTTTGGACGCCGTAGGGCAGCCGTAAACGCTCTGGCCGACTTGCCATCTGAGCCCGCCGAGATCCAACTTCTGCGCGGGCTGATCAACGTAAGGGAGCCGTACCGGGTGGTTGCCGCAGCTATGGCTGCGCTGGCCAAGCTCGACTATGTGGGCAGCGCAAGCCTCATCGAGAACCAGGCCAAGAGTTCGGACAACGCACTGGTGCGGGGTTCAGCCCTGGGAATATTGGTGAAAAACAACGCACCTGGCGCAACCGACCTCATGTTTCGCCTGTTACAAGACACCCAACCTGACGAGGCTCAGCAAGCGGGTATGAGTGCGCTGTCGGAGTTCAAGGGTGACGATTCCAGGCTTGTACCCGCATTGCGAAGCGCCATTAAGGCTGGAGATTTCGGCTCAGTCTTCGCAGTCTTCGAGATCGCGCGCAAAAGAAGAATCACAGAACTCCTGCCTGACTTGGAAGGTTTGAAGAAACGCTATCCCTTCCTTAACGCCGATATCGATCGGGTGATCAAAGAAATCAAGGGATAGATCATGTATAGGAAGAGAGATTGTGAGGCCGGGCTACTCCCTTCGCTGTCTCGACGGCAAGAGATCAGAGGCAATTGAGATCGGCCTAGCAGAGCCGTTGCCGTGTGCTCACACCTCGAGTATCAAGCGTTCGAACTTGCCCCAACGGTAGTTAAACCTTTCGACAACCTGATTGAGCCGGTGACATTTACTCCGCTTGTAATGGTAGCGGAAGCCGCCCGCACGAAGGTAGGATCGGGTACGAACCCCACGACATGGGGCGAATTACAATCTCTCCGGATGCCCCACGTGAAATGCTCAAGATGGGTCCGCGCAGCTGGTGCGCAGAATTTCCGCTGCCTCGACCATGGCCCGGAGCTTTGCCTTAATCGCAGGTATCTCATTCATCGGACGCGCCGCGAAAGTGCCGAATCCACAATCGGGATTTAGGAAGAGCTTCGACGGTTCGACCAACTCGGAGGCGCTCCGAACTCGAGCGACGATTTCCTCAGCGGTCTCGACGAAATCCGTGCGGGGATTCACACAACCAAGGCCGAGTTCTTTGCCATCAAAACCGCTGATATGCCCAGCCCGGGGAGTAGCAAACTCTAGTACGAGCTGATCGACATTCATCCGCGCGAAATAGGGCCGTAAGGGCGCGTAGGAGCCCTTCAGGAGTGTCGACTCGTTCCAAAAATTCTCTGGAACGATCTGCGAAAAGGGTCCCGTAAACGTAGTAGCGCTGTTGCGCGGAGAACTAATCTTATGCATTTATTTTCAACCTCAATGTTGCTCGGAATTGCCCTGGTAGCACCCTCGAACGTGACCAGGCTAGCACACGCTGAAGGTCCATATAAGGTTCTAAAGACCGTTAAGGTCGGGGGAGAGGGCGGATTCGACTACGTCTACGCCGATGCTGTCGGCCGCAAGCTTTACATTGCCAGAGGGGGGTCCTCTGCGAGAATGTGTGCCTACAACCTCGACACCCTCGAACCAGTTGGCGAGATCGCCAAGACGAATGCTCGCAGCGCAGCCACGGACTCGGACTCCAACCATGGGTTTTCTTCCAGCAGTCCAGTTGCGATGTGGGATACGAAGACGCTTGCCCTGATAAAGACCATATCTGTAGGTGGGAGGCCAGACGGTATCCTCGCGGACTCATTCAATCACCGCGTTTATGTTTTTAGCCACAGTGCGCCGAATGCGACGGTGATTGACGCTAAAGACGGTTCGGTACTCGGCACGATAGACCTGGGAGGAGCACCGGAGCAAGCGGTCACCGATGGCAAGGGACATATCTATGTCGACATCGAAGACAAGGACCAAGTTGCCGTGGTAGACGCCGGGACCATGAAGGTCACTGCGACCTACGTCCTCGGCGGA
>JBBQMJ010000343.1:0-4288 GCA_038328815.1 Fimbriimonadales bacterium
TTGGTTGTTCTTGGAAACTTCAAGCCCGAGATTCGAAATCGCCCAATTCCTCTCGTCATTATCGGGGAGAACCTCCCTTAGCCGTCGAGGAGAAAAGCTTGATCTGGCGCTACGATCCATAGGCCCTTCATCACCGACCCGGCATCCCGCCACCAGGCCATCGACAACGAATTCCGACGTGAGTGAATCAAAGGTCTTCTTCGCCAGATAGCTTGCAAGATGGTCTCCTTCCAGCGCTCCCGCCATTGCAAACGTCTTCATTAGTTCGGCGTTGGCGACCGCGAGCTTGTCGAAGTTAACGGAGCGCCAGTCGGGCCTCTCGGCAAGTCGAAAAAAGCCGCCATCCAGTAAATCCACCATCTGCGAGTGAAGCATCGGGCTAGCTGACTTTTCAAACGCTCTGAATTGACCGGTCTGAAGTTGGAAACGCCATGAATTGGGGCGAAGGAACTGATAGCCACCCTGGGGGAATCCGCCGTTGACTGGATCCGTTTGCTTTGCCAAGATGTCGTTATGCTGGCGAAAAACCGGCGACGCTTCCCGAGAGCTTTCGATCATCTCCTGATCCGCCTTTTGGTTTTGGGCTAGTTCAGACTCGAAGGACGCCTGATTCCTCAGTTTGTCAAATGCCAACCTGGCGCGAATAAGCATGCCCAAAACAACGTCGTGATCAAGCGAATTAATGTCGCCACCCTTGCCAATAAAGTCAAACAGTCGCCCCTGCGTATCCAGTACCCATATCTGAAATCCGGGCCTAAATTCAAATTGAATTCGACTGATCGGCAAATACGCATTGATCCAGTCGGGCCGTTCAAAGCTATCGACCCGGATGCACACAAAGTTGCGGTTCAGGTAGTTCTGCACCTCGCTGTAAGAAAAGGCGTCCCGGTCCATCTCCCGGGCCAACTTGCTCCACGATGCGCCAACCACGATTAGAACTGGCTTATCGAGTCTGCGCGCATCGGCAAACGCTGAATCGTCCATCACGCGCCAATTCACCGATTCGGTGGCGCCCTGAACAAGATAATCCGCCGATTCGCCAACGAGCTTATTTGGCGTGGGAGGCGGGATCAAGGGGTGGACCAGCTTCGTGAGGCCACCAAATAGAACAAGCACGGTGACCACGATAGTGACCACGATGAAGCTAGGCTTCTTGTTCATTCTGGGTCGCCTTGGAGTATGTTGCGCGCTGAGGTCACGTCGGGTCTAAGTATGCCCTAGGCAACTAGTGGCCCGTACCCGCCGAAATGCCCAGCACAAGATAGCGCATGCCATACGCCGACAGGTCCACACTGTAAGCTGCCTGGTTTCCGCCAGTAAGCGACGCCAACGGGTTAGCAGTTGGCGCTGGCAAGAGAAAATCATAAACATGGCTGCGAGGGTCTTGAGGTACGGCAGCGAATCGGTCATACCTTTGAAGTCGCCGTAAATTCCGCCGTGTCCCGCCCGCCAGGCAATGGGCATAAAGAAGTAGAACACTTCGTCCTGGAGATTTCGCGCGGGCGAGATTCGGGACGTCGTACCGGGCGCACTGCTAACCTGTGCAGCGGCAGAGGCGATGCAGGTTAGGGCTGCAATGAGGACGAAGGCCGGTCTTAGGGAGCGGAGGTTGGCGAGAGTACGCATCACCCTCTAAAGATAACCCATCGAACTCAACTTTGGAAGGCGCTCCAACGCCCGTAAGCCAGGCATTTTTGCCTAATCTCGCGCAAGATGTGCTTCTTTGACGGTCTTCGTTGTTTTGTTGCAGTAACATTATCCACCACTTAAGGAATTAAGGTTAGCCGTAGCAAAGCCGGGTCAGACGCGATTCAAAATGCCTCTCCGCTCGAACGCCATTTCGGACTCTAAGCCACCATCTGCGCCAAAACGCCGGCCCTGATGGTGACGACCTCATCGTGCTTACGAGTGAAGAGGCGGTCACCATACTCAACTTGTGCCTTCTCAGCGTGGGAGAGTTCGACGAAGTGGCGCAGCGGGCGATCCTCAAGATCAAACGCTCATGCGGCCGCGTTGAATAGCACCGTTTCCAGATGCCAGGCGCACATTTACGTCACAAACAACCCTCTCTCAAACAAGGATCATTGCGCTTAGCGCGGATGACCCTGATGAAATACCCTCTTACCAGCCTCCTCATACTTGCCTGCCTTGGCAGTTCCGCGTACGCCAGTGTCACCGTCTACTCTGGCTGGGATGCCGCCGCAAATTCGACTGACCCCCGGCCAACGGCGAATGCAGCCGCATCGAACTTCGATAGCGCTATTGGCGCTCACTCGGTCGTGACCTTTGAATCTGCGCCACTGGGCGCCTACGCGTCGCTTAATGTAGCGCTAGGCGTCACTCTGACCGGCGTCGATGCATTCTTTGGTAACCAGCTCATCATTAACACACCCTGGAGCTTCCCGGATAACGTCTACGGATACAACACCACGGCGGGCGGTTCGAAGTTTGCCAACATCACCGGCGGCACGCTGACCTTCACCTTCGCGAACCCAACGTACTTCTTCGGGGGCTACTTTACCGGCCTCCAGGTGGCGGACAGTGTTAATTTCAACGACGGCGCAGCTCAATCATTGGCTTTGCCAAACAACCCATCCGGTGGCGTGGCGTTTCTGGGTTTCCTTGATTCCAACCCGTTCACCTCGGTGACCGTGAACGGTCTTAACGATGTCATGGCAGTGGATGACGTGCGCGTTGTCGGTTCCGTCCCTGAACCAGCGAGCTTGGTAGCAGTCGCGGTCTCAGCGTTGGCCCTGCGGAAGCGCCGAGTGGCAGGACGTCCCTAGACAAACCTGCCACCCGGACACGATCTTCAAGCCTTCGCCGAAACGGCAAGCGGCTTGAGCGGGATGCAGATTTCGGTCAACAGATCCGCTTCCGGCACCACATTGCAATCATTTAGATAGAGCTCAAAGGGAGGTGCGTGCAGAGGCTCTCGACCTGATTCGGCAAGAGCTTCGCCATAGGCGCGATTCCAGGAGTCTCCAAGACTCTGATAACTTCCCTTGTGCAGAACAACAAGACACTCCTGCTCGGGAACGTCCAGGTAGCTCGCACCCTCGATTGGCGTGTTCTGAGTGGGTGAGACCGGGATGCCCGCGTCTGAACGCAAATCCGTCGCGGCGACCGTGCTGGGGTCGTCGTGGTAAAAGGCGCCTGCAGGTCCAACGGGAGCAATACCCAGCGGCCCAGCCAGGCCCATCAACTTGCCGAAACTTGCTCCAATCTCGTTGTAGGGGCCGACGTGCCGGACGCACAGATACCGCGTTGGGCCAATGATTCTAATAGTTGGTTTCATACCAGTTCCTCCTCGGAAGATGAGCTTGCCCTGAAAGGGATAGTGGACGCCGTTTGGGCTCGCCAAATGATGGCTTGACGGGCGATTTCGGTACTCGCTTGGGGTGACAATGTAAGCGGTTTTGAAGGCGCGACAGAAACCTTCGTGGCTGTAACCAGCCCCGATGGCGATTTCCGTCACCGTCTCGTTGCCTTGTTCCAGCCGCAAAGCCGCCCGCTCCAACCGCAACCGCCTCATCATCTCGCCAAGCGACTCCGACATCATGCCTTCGAACACTCGGTGAAAGTGGAACCGGCTAAACCCCGCCAACCCGGCAAGCTCGTCCGTTGTCCACTTGCGGTCAATATCTCCAATGGCCGCCGAGACGACCTCGGTAATCCGCTCCTCGTATTCGATCCGGGTGCTCGCCCTCATCTTCCAATTCAATCTACGGCATAGCGACAGCGCGATGTCTGACCGAAAGTGCGGATTTCCGTGGAAACGCAGATAGGTAGCATGGGCCAACGGAAGACGCTGTACAAACCCGCACATCTTCTTTTCTTGAACTTTCAAGATTGAAGTTCAAGTTAGTCAGACCAGTGCCGTATCTGCCGAGTATGCAGGGTCCCAGAGACTCAGAACAAATTCTTGCTCGATTGTTATGCCTACATGCATCTGTATCCTGCGCACACCGCATAATTTCAAAGGAACAGGCATTGAGCTGGCTAGAAGCCAACGGCGTTGAATCAGCGCTTTCGGTGAATGAACGGATTTATTTGGAGCAAGCAGTGAGTGGCCACGTCCTATTTATCTATGGCCCGGAAGCTATGTGGGCTCTCTGGTGGGTATTGGGAATGACGCCCGATTTGAACTGGTCGCGTCCCTGGACGTGGTGTATGAGTTGCCTTCCGTCTTCATGAGCATGTTACCAACCAGCCGCCTTGGCGAGCAATGCGTCGTTCTGCGAGCTGGGTAGTCCAAGCTGCTCTTTTGGCACTTGCCTTCTAGCCA
>JBBQMJ010000344.1:0-4260 GCA_038328815.1 Fimbriimonadales bacterium
ACCTGCGGTGCTAACGCCACTTATTTCGCGAAGGAAATAGGGGGTAACAACTTTGGGATCACCGACCTTGCCAAGCAACATTAGAAGCTCAGGTTTAGCTGAGCTCTTTTTACCAACACTATCCACAGCGGACATCAGGGCGACCGCATCCTTTACCGTCGTGACTGCCATCAGCAATTCGCCAATGCTGTGATACTTATCGTAAAGAGGATAAGAGTTGCCCTTATCACCCATTGCATCGTGGGCATTACACGTCGCAACAAAAGCATTTAGCAGCGGCTTGAATGCCGCACTTTGCAATTGCTCAAGACGCTTCAGATCGCTCTTGTCGAGTTTATCGAATCGCGAAACCATTTGGGCGGCGAGCGCTTGACGCGACCGAAAGTCCGTTGGTAGTGAATTCGGCTGGCCGTGCCCGTATCGGATTAGGCGGTTACCGTCGAAACACACAATGACCTTGCCGTCCGTCCAAGTGGGCTCAGGAAGAGCATCGTCTAGCTTGCCCGCCCATAATTTCCTACCTGACGCGTCGCAGATTACGGCGCTCTCAATGCCTAGGCCAAAAAGCTTGTCGCCAAGGGCAACGCAATACTGACCGCCGCCCGAGGTACCTTCCGGACCAACCTTGGTTGACCACCGAACGACGCCAGTTTTTGGGTCCAGCCCTGACACGTTTCCGTGATCCAATCTAAAGAGCAGCCCTCCGAATAGTCCAGCCTTTTCGCTAGAGCCACCTTGGCGCGTACGCCACATCTCTTTACCTGTCGCGGGATTTCGGGCAACTCCGTCGGAGTAGGGGGACCAAATGAGTCCCGAACTCGCAACTAGATCGCCCTCGTACATCTGATCGTCCGCTTTGCTCCACAGCCTCTTGCCAGTACGGGCGTTCAAGCCGTAGGTAACGTTCGCAAAATTCGTTACGACATAGTTCCCAGTCACAACAATGGATCGCATTTCGCCCTCGCCTTCCTTATGCGCATCAGCCCTGTGGTACTTCGACTTCTGAGCTATTTCGTCCTGGTCAAGCGTCCCTTTTGATGAGCCAGCTAACTTAGTGGTCCACAGAACTTTCCGTGTCTTCAAATTTAGGGCGGAAACCGAATCGGGTTTTATCATGGTGAAAAGGACGCCATGATCGACGGCTAACGGAGAGGACTGACTCCAGGAAGCTGGCGCTGACCGCGCTAGGCTCCAGCGTCGACGGCCCGTCTTGGCATCGAAACAGACCAAATGGGACCCCTTCTGCTGATAGGCAGGTGAGGTGGTCAAATACACTGCATCAGCGCTAAGAGCGATGCGGCTCGCCCCCTCCTCACCTGCGATACTCGTCGTCCAAAGTCGCTTCATGGATGGCAGCGAGTAGGCGGAGCATCGATATTGGTATGCGGTGTAAAACGTATTCCCGGCAATTGCGACGGGGGCATCATTCGCGCTTTCGTAAACGATCTCGGTCGATGCCCGCTTGTATGGGGGCAATGGAGGGTTTGATGTTAGGCGGCGTGTTTGGGCCGCAGGCGCGAGCATTGACCAAGCGAGAATCGTGGCAATCAATTCGTTATCTCCTCACTGGAATTACCTTAGCATTTAGGTGTTTCCCAATTGGAATTCAGTTCAACCTCATCGAGAATTCGCCCGTAGCGATCCAAGTCATTCGGCAATTGGCTGCTAGACTTATCCTGTGGCACGAAAGTCGCCCGCGCAGCCGCCTTACCTTCGAACGGAGAAGGGCCGCTCGCCACAGCTATCGGCCCCTACTTATCACTTGCCTTTCAGTTCTTCCTTCACCTTGCCCAGAAGGTCCTTGGCCTCCTGAATCTTTTCGAGCTTCTCTTTGGCGTCCGTGATCTTGTCGATCCCTTCTTTGATTTTCTCGATCTTCTCGATCGTCTCGATTGCTTTGGTACCCTTCGCGACTACCTTCAAACCCTTAAGCACCTCTCCAAGGCCGGGCAAAGGAATGTCTTTGTAGCCAAGCATGTCGGCGGCAAAGTCAATTAACTCGCCCGCCATCTCAAAGAACGTGAAGCTTGCCATGGCCACGTCAAACGTGGTTCGGGCGCTGTCGAGATCGGGCAGGGCGTCTTTCGCCAGCTTCAGCGATTCAATCTTTTTCCTGATGAGGTCGGTCGTTCTCGCCGGCGCCTTTGCAGCAATCTTCTTACTCAGCAGATCTTCAGCGGAGGCAATCTGGGAGCCAATAATGTCGCCCAATTCATCCGCGTTTAACCCCATTTTGAGGTTGTGGATGTTGACTGCAAAACACACGCCGGTAAGTGCAAACGTGCCTGGGGTAACGCCGGTCATCGTGACCTGCGCGTTCCATGCGCCATTCTTCACGTCCTGGAAATTCACCGGCATGCAAACGCAGTCGCCACCCTTACTCAGTTGGATGATGGCTGGAGTGTTGTTTGTGATTTCGACCGGGATTGGATAGGCGGATTCCGGAAGTCCCTTCAAACCTGTCAGGGTTATCTTGATCGTGCCTTGGTCCCCTCGAAGGAGCTTCGTCCTTGGCGTGGACAGATTCAGGTTCACGACGTTTACTGGCCGTGTTGTCGTCGTGCCGTTCTCGGTCACGGTCAGTGGCGTGGTACCCAAAGGTTGATCCTCCAGGCATTGCAAAACGCTCTCGCGAGGCGATTCCACCAGCACAATGGCAGGTTGCCCGCCCAGTGTGCAGTTCGTATTTTCGGCATTCCCATCGAACGGTCCCGAAATGGTGATAGGCTTGCCAGCCTGAGCAACTGGTGGGCTCCAGAGAGTCGTTTTGGGAGGCGACTGCGGGCCTACCTGCACTGGAGTCGTCGCAATCACCTTTCCATCGGAATTCCGCAGGACCATGTCCATCACGCCCAGCGCCCCAACCGTTACTAAAAATCGCCCGGTTTGCACTTTGGAACCGCCGACTTCGACCACTACGCCCTCGAGGGTATCCGAGCCTCTAGCCTTCTTCGGATCGACCGGATCAGGAACGACAATGCCGGATATTGTGTCTCCGGCGCGCATGTCGTCGGGCAGGTAAACGTGAAGTTTGCTGCCGTTCAAAACGAATTGGTGATGTTGGACTCCCCAGGCTATCGTGTGTTCGGCGGCCACCTGGCCGGAAGCCTGCACGAGAGCGAGAGCCGCTAAGAGTGGTAGCACCATTAGAATTCCTCCATCCTTGCGAATGTGACGGGCGACCAGTGCGAACGCTTCGCTATCGTCGCCCGCTTGTGATCATCCTATCACGTTTGAAGGGAGATGGCGAGTGCATCTTTAGTGCGCCTCTTTTCGCTCGTTACGGTGGACCAGAATCGCGAATGCGATGAAGACAGGCAGCCAAATCAGGTCGTTGAACACGTTGACCCAACCGAACCGCCAAGGAAGCTGCCCCCGCGATGCGGCAACAAGGAACCCGACCGGACCAAGAATTTTGCCTGCTAGGCCGACGTAAACGAAAGGTCCAAAGCGAACAGGGTCCTTGGCGATGAGCGCGTATCCAATCTCGGAATCTTCATTGCCTCACGGCTCACTTCAGGTCCACAGAATTCGACCACAAACATATCGCCGTCCGGGCGACTGATTGCGTATTGCCTGTAGCTATCAGTCAGCGCCTGGGCCGTAACGGCATAAGTTAGTCGCCGCATCGGTGAGGCAAACTCCTTGTTGAGCACTCGGCGGCTCTCCTCATCGTCGTCTAACGGTAGGTTGATGAGTCTACGAACAAGGCTTCTGTTTTCCAAATCGGGGTCATTTAGGTCAATCCGGATCACCCAGTTGGGCAAATCCGCGATGCCGATCTTAATTCGCGCTGGGTCGTTGCCATCCAAGTAGCGAGATTCAAACCGCCGAACGCGATGCGGGTACCTGGCCCCTTGGTGGCAAGAATGGGTGGCGGGCCACGCTCTCAAATACAACGGCCAGATTGCGCCAGGCATTCATCGGTAAATTGTATTTCGAAACCCATTAAATTGCCTGAAATTCTTCGACTGCTCGTCTCCGAGCCCGGAGCTGGAGCCAACGCGCTACCGGCAATCCTAGCCAAAACAACCACGACTGCGGCGACGCTATTCCCTTTACACACAGCGACAAACGATCTTCCTTTCGAACCAGCTCCGCCGACCAAATTCCCCTGCCGAAGTGAAACGCGGTTGTCACGTATCCTAGGGTGCACCTTTCGAGGGTTCTCTCCGCCAGGTAAATCTCGACGGCAGCCGGCATCATTGGACCGCCAAGCTTCCCAAGCATTGGCGCACTTTGCAGGACTCGGTCGCCGAC
>JBBQMJ010000345.1:0-4185 GCA_038328815.1 Fimbriimonadales bacterium
GGAGACCGAGGTCCATGAGCTGGTGAACCCAGGAGACAATGCGGTCCTTCGATTCAGATTCGAAAGTGCCGAAGCCGTCCGCGCTCTCTCCATGGCGCTCCGAAACATTCTTGGAGTGCGAGCCGGCAAGCACCGAAACCAGGAACGAAACGCCAAAACTCCGTCCACTTGATAAGGATTGCGCGGTGCGAAGGATTTGATTGCCAATTTGCGTTGAGTTTGCGAGGGGCTGCATGCCGCCGAGGCAAACATCGCACGCGCCGCAGCCATCTGTATCGACTTCATACTCTTGGCCAAAGTATTCGCTAAGCGACTTGTGGCGGCACTGGTGTGACGTGGCGAACCGCCGAACTTCTTCAAGCAAGCGACCGTGGTGGGCAGTAGTTTCCGGGTCGCCACCTGACAGCAGGCGCTTCAGGCGAACAACATCGCCATGGTTGTAAAGCAGCACGCATTCGCTAGGGAGACCATCACGGCCCGCACGCCCTGTTTCTTGCTGATAGCCCTCCATGCTCTTGGGCAGGCACTCGTGGATGACGCATCGCACGTTAGCACGGTCGATTCCCATGCCGAAAGCTATGGTCGCGACGATGATGTTTGCCTTTTCCTGGGCGAAGTCCTCGCTGACTTTCTTGCGGGTGGCATCGGGCAAACCGGCATGATAGGCGACCGCAGGTATCCCCTGAGCAACAAGGGCATTGGCAATCCCTTCTGTGTCCTTTCGGCTGAGGCAGTAGACGATGACGCCCTCATCCGGATATCGACGCACTGCTTCAACGGTGCGCTGCACAGCGTCGTCCTTAGCTACGATTCGGTAGGTCAGGTTAGGCCTGTCGAACACGCCGACGAACCTGCGCGGCCGTTCTAGGTTCAGTTGGATGGCAATGTCCCTCTGGACCTTTGGGGTTGCCGTGGCGGTAAATGCCTGAATTGGCGTCCCTGGGAACACCTGCTTTATGCGACTGAGTAGGCGAAATTCCGGCCTAAAATCATGCCCCCAAGCGCTAATGCAGTGCGCCTCGTCGATCGCAAACCGGGCTACGCCATTCCCATTATTGGCTTTGGCGAGCATTTGCAGTGTTGCCTGCTGAAGCAATCGCTCAGGGCTTAAATAGAGTAAGCGGAGCGTGCCGTTTGCAAGCTTCCGCTGAATCTCCTGTTCCTCTTCGGAGCTAAGCGACGAGTTCAGCGCAGCGGCAGGAATTCCAATAACAGTCAGCGCATCGACCTGGTCCTTCATCAGAGCGATGAGGGGCGAGATGACGACGGTCAGGGTTTCAGTAAGAACAGCCGGGAGCTGAAAACATAGGCTCTTGCCACCGCCTGTCGGCATGATAACTACTGCATCGCGGTTGTTAAGGGCTGCCTCCACCACTTCACCTTGAAGCGGCAGCAGCGAATCGAACCCCCAATACTTGCGGAGGGATTCTTGGACTTGGTCTTGCACAGTAGCCAGCGGTTCTTGAAGCATTAGCTTATCTCAGTCTCTAGAAGTATAGACAAATGACTACTTAAAACGAGATTCAAATCGTAGCAAAGAATGTAATTTTGCCGGCTCAGCACGTGACAGAGATAGACTTCGGATGCGAACGAACGGCGCTTGGCTGCTGAGTTATCGACAAGAAGTAGCCGGATTTTCCGAACAAATTCTTTGACCGCAGGAGTCGTAGCACAAGTAATTGGAGGACAAACATGTCAACGCAAACGAGCAATTTAATCGATCACTCTCTCGCCGTTGTCTCGGGGCCGCAGCGCGAGGTTAACCACCGCGTTTTACAGCCAATTCTCACGGACCTAATCGCTTTCAGCCTGACGGTCAAGCAACTGCATTGGAACATAGTCGGACCGAACTTCCGGCCGATCCATTTGCACCTGGACGAGATATACGAAGACGTGCTGGAAGCGGTTGATACCGTGGCAGAGCGACTTACAGCAACGGGCCACAGCCCCCTCGGAACGACTAAGAGCGTGGCGGCCGATACGGAGTTGGTCGATCCCCCTACCGGCTTCATCCGCGATAACGAGGTTCTGTTACTGGCCGGCGAGCGCATTCACGAGTTGGTGGGGTTGATCCGGTCTCGCATGGAAAAGATCGAGGATGTGGATACGGTGACTGCGGACATTCTGCATCAGATCGTCGAGAAGTTCGAGAAGCATCATTGGATGCTTCGCGCGCAACGAGCCTAAGGCAATAGACGTGTCGGCGAAGTTTGGGAGGGACCTGCTTCGTCAGGTCCTCCGGAACTACTGCGTTGTTACCCAGCTAAACTAGAGCCAGGATCATGTCCATCAGACCCGTGAAACGCCTGGTTACCGCAAAGCCGACACTTGAAGGGGCCGGAGTCCATCTTCGCCGCGCATTCGGCTTCGACAACACCTCAGATTTCGACCCTTTCCTGCTTCTAGATGACTTCCGGAACGACATCCCCGAGGATTATCTGGCAGGATTCCCCTGGCGCCCGCATAGAGGCATCGAGACGATCACCTACGTCCTCGCAGGGACTGTCGAACACAGCGACAGCCTTGGCAACAAAGGTGCAATTTCTCCCGGCGAGGTCCAGTGGATGACAGCTGGGCGAGGGATCATTCATCAGGAGATGCCGAAGGGCGACGCGCTTGGCCAGATGCACGGTTTCCAGCTTTGGGCCAACCTGCCGTCATCGGAAAAGATGACGGCGCCCAGATATCAGGAGATCAAAGCGCCAGAAATTGCTTCAGTGATCGACGACGATGGGACTCACGTTCGCATCGTGTGCGGGACATTTTGGGGCAAGAAAGGGCCAGTGGACGGCATTGCCGCTGATCCAATTTATCTTGACGTCTCGGTGCCGCCAGGAAAGCGAAAGACGCTCCCTATGGACACACGAAGACAGGCCTTCGCCTACGTCTTCGCAGGTTCGGGGACGTTTTGCAATGCTTCTGAACCGCTCTCCGTGCCAACGGAAGGAACCCAGTGGCTAGAGACTACCGCCCCACCAACAGAGGCCCAAAACCGTTCGCTGATCCTCTTCGACAGCGGCGATGAGGTCTCGGTCCAGGCCGGCGAAGACGGCATTCGGTTCCTACTAGTGTCCGGGAAGCCGCTAAAAGAGCCGGTCGCCTGGTACGGCCCGATCGTGATGAACACGCAGGAACAGCTGGAAAAGGCTTACCGCGAGCTACGTGAAGGGACGTTCCTAAATACGAACTAGCAGGCCGACCTGAGATCAGACCATGCCCTAGGTATATTTTGTCTGAAGCCTGGTAGCCAAAAAATGTTGTTCCCGCTCGTAGCGCTTTGTAGTGCCATCGCTCCAGTCCATGCAGCCGATATCCGACCGCTGGGCGATAGGGGCGCACTACTCCAGACTAAGAAGCCGGAGGTGGCTGCCCTTCCCATCGCAGTGACAAAAGAGGGTTGCCTTCGCATTGTAACGGGCAAAAAGTTAACCGTTTCGGCTCCTGTAGATAGCGCTCTTGAGTTTCAGCCGCCCATGACAATCGAGGGGCCATACGTCGCGACGATAATGGCGGAAGGCAAAGTCATTGCATCGAAGACGGAACAAGGCGGGGAGGCGCCCTCGTTGCTTCTTTATCCGCTCTCGCATTCAGAGACGGTCCGCTACGTGGTACAGAAGCTAGCTTCTGCCGAAGCTCCGCGTGAGTTCACCTATCCGGTCATCGTCGTTGAAAAGCTGCACCCGCTGAAGTCGGAAACAGTGGGATCACAATTCACGGCAAAGACAGCACTCGGAAAGCACTATGTGTTTCAGGGCGAGAAATTCCTTGGTGCGTCGAGCGAAATGCCTTTTAGGTTTGACCTGCGATCGTTGACGCAGGGGCAGCACCGATTCTATTCTGTCTACGCGAGCGGCGATTCGGTGGAGGCACCCGCGCCTATCGACTTGATGGTGAGTCCCAGGCTTCGTATTTCAGGTCCGGTCAGCGTAAGCAACACGAAGGAACCGGTCGTGCTGGACATTACCAACACATCTAAGGACAAGATCGTCTCTTATGCGGTCTACCAAGGCGAAACAAAGCTAGGCGACTACCCCGCCTCGTCCCCGCTGATCGCCTTTCGGCTCCCCGATATTGCGACGGATGCGATGCAGATCAGGATTATCGCCAAGTGCGAGGATAACGTTGAATTGCCAGCCGAGTTTTTTGACGTTAATATAGGCTCACCAAAGCCTGTTATCGCGACGG
>JBBQMJ010000346.1:0-4178 GCA_038328815.1 Fimbriimonadales bacterium
CATCTGGAAGGAAGGCTCAGAAACAATGCCGACAACCTCTTTCTCAAGGAAGGCAGTCCAACCCTTTTTGGGGTCGATGTGGACGATCACTTCGCCGGTTGCGCCTACGAATTTTTTGTAGGCAACTGCAAGCGATTCCTCGATCTCCCGCATGAGCTCTTCGACTGGGATATCCCTCTCCGTGGCGATTTGATTGAGCTGCTGCAGTATGTCCATTTCCTGTCCTTAGAGCGTTCTATATAAAAAAAAGCAGCCGTAAGCCGCCTCTTTGGAGCGCTTTCGAGTTGTCTGACGAGTATAGCATATGGCCTCCACCAAGGAGGGGTGTCGGTCGTCAGCCAACAGGCATTTCGAGGCTGGGGCGCCAGTTCCTAACCCGTCTTCACTGCGTCTTGTGGAATCATGGATTGCATGGTCGAGGAGCTCAGAATCATCGAGGAGAGTTGCGATGCTCTGGAGGAATACGGCCGAATCCCCATTTCCTTTCGTGCCTTCACACGCATGTCCCTAAAGGGCCTTATGGATTTGCCGGCCGACGAGTGGACCGAAATCGCTATTGGGCGCTTTATGAAGGACTACGACGACTGCATTGACGACCGCCCCACGTCGCTACCTAAGAGGTTCGATGTTTCCAACTGGCGTATCATCGCCGCATTCGACGGGGATCGCCGCGTCGGCGGCGCAATCCTCGCCCGAGAGACGCCAGGGCTCGAAATGCTTGAAGGTCGGAGTGATTTGGCCCTTATGATGGACATCAGGATTCATCCTGAATTCAGAGGCCAAGGGGTCGGGGCTCAGGTCTTCTACCGCATCGAAGACTGGGTGAAACAGCAAGGGTGCACGGAGATGAAGGTCGAAACGCAAGACATCAATGTCGCCGCTTGCCGCTTCTACTATGCTCAGGGCATGCGTCTCTCTGAGATTAATGTCAACGCGTATGAAGGGCTGGACGAAACTCAGTTGATTTGGAGAATGAGCATTTAGAATGAACTCGACCGTCTTCATGGGAGTCGCAGGATGCGGCAAATCGACACTTGCCGAAGCGATCGCAAAGTCATTAGATTGCCTAATGATTGAGGGTGATCAATTCCATCCGGCAGCCAATGTTGCGAAGATGCACAACGGAATTCCGCTGACCGATGACGACCGTGCGCAGTGGCTGGACATTCTCGGTTTGCAATTGGCTTCTCACTCGGACGGCATTGCACTCACCTGCTCAGCGTTAAAAAAGGCTTACCGAGACAAGCTCCGCGGCTATTCGCCTGGCCTCAAGCTCGTCTTCCTCGAGATCGGCTTGGATGATGCGCTGAAGAGGGTTGAGGGCAGGACGCACCATTTCTTTCCGCCCAGCTTGGTTGAAAGCCAGTTTGCAACCCTAGAATCGCCCAGTGGCGAACCTGGTGTGCTCACCGTAAATGCCACCGCCCCTCTACCAGAGCTCGTTTCACAGGTTCTCGCCTATCTATCCGCATAACGGGAACAAGGCTGCTTGAGACCGTAGCCTAACAGCTAAAGGAGCACACAACAATGTTACGCAGCTTAAATGAAATCACGGGCAAGGCCATCCATGCAACCGATGGCGATATTGGAAGCGTGAGCGACTTTTATTTCGATGACTCCACATGGACGATTCGCTATCTGGTCGCCGATACCGGAACCTGGCTCTTTGGCAGGCAGGTGCTCATCTCACCTTCAGCTTTTCAATCGATTGATTGGAAGGAAAGCAAGTTCGCCGTAAATCTTACAAAGCAGCAGGTAAGCACGAGCCCGGCGGTAGACACCCAGTCTCCGATCTCAAGGCAGCAAGAAGAGGATTTAGCGAGCCATTACAACTGGCCCGTATATTGGGGCGGCGGATACGCTGGCGTCTACGGGTCGTATCCGAATGTTGCCGGAATGGTTCCTGTTCCTATGCGAATCGATGCGGACGGTCCCGCTCCCGCAGTAAATGAACCCGCAATTGATCCATCACTTCGAAGCACCCATGAAGTTGTCGGTTACCACATCGGCGCGACCGATGGCGATGTGGGTCATGTCGAGGACTTCATATTCGATGAGACTACTTGGACCCTCAAATTCCTCGTAGTGGCAACTCGAAATTGGCTTCCCGGCAAGAAGGTATTGATAGCGCCGGAATGGATCAGCAATGTAGACTGGATGGCGCAGAAAGTGAAAGTGAAAGTTTCGGCCGAGGCCATAAAGGACAGCCCTGAATACGATCACTCAAAACCCCTTACCCCCGTGTATGAAGAGAGTTTGCGAGGGCACTACGAACCTGCAGGCGTGAAGATCAAGTCCGGTCCAACTCTGCTCTAACGGATCAGGCTTGATTCTCTCCTTCTCGTGACTTGAACCATGGGAACGAGACCTTTTGCTGGGCCTGCATGTCATCTGCAACAATGCTACTGACATGTTGCCGCTCGAGAAATACGAGGACCTACGCGTTCGACCGGAGGGAAAGGCGGCAATGCTGCAACAGTGGCGCGATCTTTCCTTCCTGCATTTCAGCGTCGATCCTGCGGAAATCGAAGCGCTACTGCCGAGCGAGTTGACAGTCGATACATTCCCCGATGTGCATGGCGTGGAGCGTGCTTGGGTTGGACTAGTGCCCTTCCGAATGCAGGGCGTCACTCCACTACATGTCCCGCCAATTCCAGGGTGTCACGCGTTTCCTGAGACCAACGTCCGAACCTATGTCCATCGTGAAGGTAAGAAGCCCGGGGTCTGGTTCTTCAGTCTTGAAGCGGCAAATGCCTTCGCTTGCAGGGTCGCCAGGAAGCTTTACAGTCTTCCCTACTATCACGCCAGGATGCGCGTTGACCACGAGGGTGCGAATCTAAATTATTCCAGCATCAGACGTCGCGGCGGCTTTGGCCATGAGATTGCGGCAGCAGTCGGTCCAAAGGTGGAACCGCGCCCGGGCACCCTGGAGTTCTTCCTGATAGAGCGCTATCTCCTGTACTCGATGAGAGGCGGCAAACTGTACACAGGCCAGGTATATCACACGCCCTGTCCGATCCACGAACTCAAAATCGAAAGCATGGCTGAGTCGTTAATCGAGTCCAATGGCATCACGCCAAGACCGTTTGAGCACGCTTTATTCTCGCCCAGTGTCGATGTCGAAGTGTTCCCGCTACGCGAAATTTGAACCTAGCAACTCTGCTTGCTGGTATTTATTGGAACCCCGCAATCTTATCCGTTCTCATACAAATTCGTACGCCGAAACTTGAATTACCCTGGAATCCTGCGGGCTACCTTGGAGAGGTGACCGGCAGGCTGAGGCGAGTGCCTTGGAAATTTGGGGGAGGTGAAGAATGGCAAAGAAGCAATTAAAAATCGTCCGGTTGCTCGAACCCGAACTATGCCTCGAATGCCGCTTTGCCCAGACTGCGGAAGTCGAGACTGGCGAAGGCGTTTTCCAACGCATGATTTACTGCCGCAGACTTGACTGCGACAATTGGGACATCGTCAATAGCGAGCCCGCCAAGAATGTCCGCCTAGACGAAGCCGCTTAGTGCATTTCGCCGTCGCCGTACAGGGTTTGGATGTAACTAATCTGCCCCGCGTGGTACTGCATGTGCCGTTGTGAAAATAGCATCAACTTGCGGAAGGGCGTTGGCTTACTAAGCTGAATCAGCTCCTCAAGCCTGTCCTCAGGGAATCCCTCAATTGCCGAAACAACATCCTCTACACTTGCCTTGAAGATGGCCAGTGCCTCTTCGGGACTAGCAGCGGTTGGCTCGGGATACTCCGCAGGCATTGCAAAGTTGCGAAGCCCTTCGGCGAGATAGAGATTCCCGCTTGCGCACTCCAACAGCTGATCGGAAATATTTTTGCCTATCTCAAGCGGCTTCCACGTCTTCCTGTCATCAGGAGTTGCTTCAAAGGCGCGGATGATTGGGTTAACGGCGTCCTGCGTCGCTTCGGCTGCGATGAACGTAAACTTGGCAAGCGTGGATTCCATGGAAGGAACTACGAGGATGCAAATAGAGTTCGTTTCCTATAGCCAGCCGATTCGTTTTAACAAGGCGTCAAAACGCGGATCGGGCCGCAGCGGGTCAAATCTAGGCTCGACTTTGATCCAAGGCAGCCAAGCGGACCGCTCGTCGCAAGCCTTGCCTAACCATTCGAACGCGCGATCCTTGTCGTTGAACCCAACGTAAATCAGCCCGAGCCAG
>JBBQMJ010000347.1:0-4166 GCA_038328815.1 Fimbriimonadales bacterium
CAGGCACGTTCGTTGAGGACAACGGCAAGAAGCACGAATTCAAGGGCCAAGTTGACCCTAATGGCAACGTAACAGGCTCAGGCACCTGGAACGGGAAGGACTGCACGGTAAGGGCCAAGATCGCCCCGGCAGCAATCTACAAGACCTTCCCGGGGTTCAAGGACGCGGGCCAACTCTTCCATCTGGTGGACACCGAAGGCTACCGGATTGCCCTCGTCGGCTTCTTTTGACCTGCCATCTGTTAACTGAAATTGCGAGTCAGGATTGAATCTGCTTCAGCTTCGCGATGGCATCGTCAGCCTTCCGCTTGTAGGCCTCGAACCCTTGAATGTAGAGCTTTGTTGGCGCTGCCGGGGCCGACTGAACCGCGCCAGCCACTCCGCCCAGACCACCTTCGGCGCTTCCAAGCGCCGCGATGATCTTCTTCAGCTTTGCCTGGTCGGCAGCTTTAGTTCGCTTCTTCAACATTGCTTGGGCCCTAGCTTGGGCTGCTCGCACCAGCTCGATCTCGTCGCCAACTTGAAGCGCCATCTTGTATTGGGCACGGAGGTCGGCGTCTGTGGCCAAGAGCCGCGGATCTTTGACCACAGTCAGCGTTTGCTTAGAGGAGTGCCCGTCCACGGTCAACGCAATCGTGTAATGTCCGGGTGGGACCAGCGGCCCTCTCGTGCTGTGGAAATCCCAGGCGTAGCGATGATGGCCAGCCGTTGTTGAAAGCCCTGGTTCGTTGCGGATCCAGTGCGCCGGGATGTCCATCTTGTCGGGATCGAAGGTCTGAGCTTTATCGGCGCTGGAAATCTTTCGCACCTGCTTTCCATTTTCGTCAGTTACGTAGAAATCGACGCGCTTTGCGGTGGTTGGGAGGTTGTAATCGATGACGGCCCCACCGTCGGGATTCTCGCCTTGCGGCTCTTCTGGTGGATAAGGCGTGCCCTCATCTCGAAGGCCAAAACCCCACGAGCCAGCACGAAGGACCATCATTGCTGTATCTGGCTTATAAAGAACCGGCTTTGCTGACGCGGCCCCGCTGGCGGAGATTTGCCTAAGGACCGACGGGCTGTCAAGAATCCAAATAGCCCGCCCATGGGTGCCGGCGACGACGTCTCCGGCCCCAAACACAATGTCCCTTACAGAGGCGGCAGGCATATTGAGCTGTAGCGAGCGCCAGTGGTCGCCGTCATCGAAGGAGACGTAGACCGCCCAATCAGTGCCCGCATACAGCAAGCCTTTTTTGCGTGGATCTTCTCGAACCACGTTCACGAATTGGCCGGAGGGAATTCCATTGACGGCTAGCTTCCAAGTTTTGCCGCCATCGTGCGTACGATAGATGTAGGGGTGGTTGTCGTCTACCCGGTGGCGGTCTATGGCCGCGTAGGCAGTTTCCGTGCTGAAGTGGGAGGCGTCAATCACCCCAACCTTGCTCCAAGCGGTCAAGGCTGCGGGAGTGACGTTCCTCCAGTGAGCGCCGTCGTCAAGCGTCCGCCAAATCAAACCGTCGTCCGTTCCCGCCCACACTTGTTCCGCTTTTAGCGGAGAAGGCGCGATCCAATAGACGACGCCAAGGCTCATTGGCCCATCATGATCGGCAGTTGTAGTAGGGTCTAGGTTTGCCAATGGGGGCCTTGCTTGGCGTGTTAAATCGGGGCTGAAGAGCCTCCAGCTTTCACCGCCATCCAGGGACTTGAATATCTTCTGATGGCTTGTGTAGAGGGCTTTAGGATTGGCGGGAGAGGTCGCAATCGGCATGGTCCACTCGTTCCGCCACGCCGTTTCGTTGTCAGTCAGGGTTGGATCAATGTTTTGATCCACGCCTGTCTCCAAGTCCTCTTTGCTTCCTGTGCTTGAAAATAGCGTGCCCGGATGGAGGGGATCAGGAGCAATGGTGCCGCTCTCACCGCCCGCATCGATGGGTCGCTGGTACAGGGCGCTCAGCCCCGTATGAATTGTGCGGCTGGGAAGCGCCATGGCGCCGCTATCTTGCTGAGTGCCATAGACCCAATAGGGGAAACGGTTGTCTGTGATGACGTGATAGAACTGCCCCGTGGGCTGGTTGTACCAGGTGCTCCAGCTTGCGCCGCCGTCAACACTGATAACGGTGCCTTGATCGCTGGCCACGGCAATCCGGCTTGAATCGGTTGGATCGATCCAGCAGGTGTGATAGTCGTCGCCGCCCGGCGCGCCCTTGAACGGGATGAATGTCTTCCCGCCATCGGTGCTGCGGTATGCAGAGGTGTTCATTACGTAGACCTGGTCCGCGTTCTTCGGATCGGCCGTGATGCCCATGAAATACCAGCCGCGACCCCAGACTCGGGGGTCTGCGCCGACGTGCGTCCAAGTTGCCCCGGCATCGTCGGAACGATAGACGCCGCCCAGGTCCTTGTCACTAGAATCGACACAAGTGTAGACTCGGCTATGGTCGGCGGGCGAAACCGAAATGCCGATATGACCGACCATCGATGGGAAGCCTCCGCCCTTAACCTGGGTCCATGTCTTGCCTGCGTCGGTGGACTTATAAAGCCCGCTGCCGGGACCGTTACTCGGTGGGTACACGCTCCAAGGCGGACGCCTGGTTTGCCACATCGACGCATAGATGACGTTGGAATCCGTTGGATCGAAATCCATGTCGATGGCGCCTGTATTGGCATCTTTGGAAAGCACCTTCTCCCAGTTCTTGCCGCCGTCGGTAGACTTGAAAACGCCGCGCTGCTCATTCGGTCCGTACTGATGGCCCAGCGCAGCTACGTAGACCGTATTCGGATCCTTGGGATCGACCAGCACTTTGCCGATTTGCCGTGAGTCTTCTAGGCCGATGTGCGTCCAGGTTCTGCCTGCATCGTCGGAGCGATACATCCCGTCGCCCTGTTGGATATCCGACCGCATATCCGCCTCACCGGACCCCACGTAGACGATGTTAGGATCGCTTGGAGCGACGGCAATAGCGCCGATGGAAGCTGACGATTCCTTATCGAAAATGGGTGTCCAAGTACGGCCCGCATTCTGTGTCTTCCAAACGCCACCGCCAACTGCGCCGAAGTAGAACGACTCTGGGCTACCCGGCACGCCGCACACAGCCAAAGCCCGTCCCCCGCGAAACGGCCCAATCATCCGCCAATGCAGGCCACCGTAGAGGTTATCGGTCTGGGCGAAGACCATGGACGGGGCCATGGCGCCAGCCAAAACAACGAGCTTATATAAGCGCGTGATCATGATGGCAAGCATAACTCAGAAACTGAGGTGAAGTCATACTGCCAGCGCGCGCGGCACCCCAATTGTCTCAAATCTCAAGGAAAAGGATGCAGGGAACTCGATTCTAGAACCGAAGGTATATCATAGAGTAGCTATGAAACTCTCAACGGCAATAATTTTCGCGTCCGCCCTGGTCGGTGCGGGGCTGGCCCAAGCGCCAGTAGATTCTGGACGAGCGGTTGGCCAGATTCTCCCGCCTTTCAACCCATTGCACGTCTCGGGCGCCGACTCAGGCACCCACGCGTGCCCTGTCTGAATGTATGGCGCAAGGCCTGCGGTGCAGGTCTGGGTAAATACCGATTCCATCGAAAACGTCAGCAAGATAGCGACTTCGCTTGAAGCTGCGGCCAACGCGCACTCTGCGCAAGAAATGAAAGCGTTTGTCATCTGGACAAACGTCAAAGACGCTCCCGAAAAGGCACTGGCCGCTGAAATCGACAGTCTGGCCAAGAAGCTCAAACTCAGCAAGGTCGCTTTGACTTTCTTGGACAAAGACGCCAAGGGCGCCATTGACGACTACATGATCAACACGTCAGACGACGTGAAGAACACAGTCTTCGTGTACAAGAGCAAGAAGGTCAAGGTCAAGTTTGTGAACCTTAAGGCAGATGACGCTGGCCTTGCGGCGCTCGGCAAGGCAATCACAACCGTGACCGGCTAACGCCTAATTACGAACCAAAATAAATGAAGCGAGCGATTTCATCGCTCGCTTCAATTTGGTCTAAGGCTAGGAACGCCTAGGGTCCAGGTTGGGTAACTGCATTCTGGTCAAGATTGACCGCCGTTTGGGCAAGCAGTCGGCCTGTGATCGCGGCTTGATTGCCGAAGTTGATAGCGTTCTTCGCAAGCACGACGCCCTTGAACGTCGAGTTCGCTCCAAGCGTTACCGACGAGCCTGCAACTTGCCAGAAGATGTTTTT
>JBBQMJ010000348.1:0-4160 GCA_038328815.1 Fimbriimonadales bacterium
TTGACCAGTCCGTTGCCAAATGGCCGCGAGAGGAAGTCGAATCCGACGGTATTGCCGTCACTGCTTCGGTCCGTCAATGTCGGGGCAACGTCGCCAGGGTAGTAGGCACCAAGGTAGAACGCGTCCACCGTGAAACCAGCAAAGCCGGTCATGGTGAGGCGATGCACCGCGTCGGGGGACGTGGCGTCATTCTTGTACTGGTAGTAAAACGTGTAAAAGCCGCTCGGCTCCTTGTAAGCGTCGGCACCGAGCACGCCGGTAAAGCGAACCTGGTTTAGTGCGTTAACGCCAATGACATTGTCAAACACAACAGCATCTTCGCTGCCGAAGACCAGTGCTTGATTGTCGGCAAAGTTTGTGTCGCCCGGATTAAGGTTGACAGCTTGGGCTGAAGCCGCAAAGGATAGCGCGACCGCTCCTAATGCAATATAAGACAATTTCATAATAAATTCCTCGATAGGAACTTACATTATAGAGGCATATGGCTACCTTCAAAAAGCGGATTACGGTTTTGTGACATGAATTTTTAAAAACCTAGCATTAGTGCAGTGATGAATCTGAGATTGAGCACTGCTTAGCTCCTCGAAAGGTATCCTTTTATCCATTCCAACCGCTCTCAGGAGACCTTCAAAACAGTGAACGTTCCTTCAGATTTGAAATACACAGACTCGCACGAATGGGTGCGGCTCGAAGGCGATGTTGCCACCATCGGAATTACCGATTACGCCCAATCCGAACTCGGAGACGTTGTCTTTGTCGAGCTTCCTGCTACTGGCAAGATGGTTAGCGTCGGAGACATCGTCGGCAACGTTGAGTCCGTTAAAACGGTCTCCGACGTTTATGCCCCCGTAGCCGGCGAAGTGATTGAGTCCAACGCTGCCCTTGGCTCCGATTCTGATCTTGTGAATACAGATCCCTATGGAAAGGGATTCATGGTCAAGATCAAGATCAGCGATTCTTCGCAAGTGCCTGCCTTGCATGATGCCGCTACTTACTTGGGACTGATAGGCTAAGCGACTCCATGCCCTACATTCCTCATACCGACGCGGACCGCAAGGAGATGCTTGCGGCGATTGGCGTCAACTCAATAGATGAACTGTTCCGCGAGATTCCTGAGAACCTTCGGGTCAAACCAGGCGCCCTGAACCTTCCCCCTGCCCTTGACGAAGCGCAGCTTATGAGCCATCTTCACGAGATCAGCAAGAAGAACGTGGACATGGCTCATGTCGCCTGTTTTCTTGGGGCGGGGATTTATGACCGCTATATTCCCGCGACTGTGGGCGCGATCATTTCTCGTGGCGAGTTTTTGACTGCTTACACGCCTTACCAGCCAGAGCTTTCGCAAGGGTACTTGCAGACCATCTATGAGTTTCAGTCGATGGTTGCTGAGCTCTATGGGATGGACGTGGCTAACGCTTCGATGTACGACGGCTCGACCTCGATGGCTGAGGCGGCGATTCTTTCCAGCGGCATCAAGAAGCGCGAGAAGATATTCATCAGCGAAACAGTCCATCCCAGCTATCGACAGGTGTTGGAGACTTATTGTTGGTCGATGTCATTGACCGTTGAGACGCTACCGGCTCCGGGTGGCATGACTGCGGGCTATGACAAGGTCACCGAAGACGGTGCTTGTGTAATCGTCCAGTATCCCAATTTCTTTGGGACGATTGAGGATTTGGGCGCCGCGCGGGAAGCAGCGAGGAAGGCTGGAGCGCTATTTGTGGTTGTGGCTGACCCTGTCGCGATGGCTCTGCTGAAACCGCCTGGCGAATATGACGCCGATATCGTGGTTGGCGAGGGCCAGCCGATGGGTGTAGCGATGGGTTTGGGTGGACCGCTGGTTGGCCTCTTCGCTTGCAAGCAGGAACTCATTCGATCCCTGCCGGGCAGGATCGTCGGCCGGACGAAGGATCATCATGGCAACGACGGCTATGTCATGACACTGCGGACTCGTGAGCAGGACATTCGACGCGAGAAGGCAACTTCAAATATATGCACGAACGAAGCCTTGATGGCCTTGGCGGCCACGGTTTACATGGAAGCACTCGGCAAGAACGGAATGCGGGAGATCGCGACGACGAGCGTGCGCAACACGCAGTATGCGATGAAGCAATTCAAACTTGCCGGTGGCGAGATCAAGTTTACGGGGAAGGTATTTGGCGAGTTTGTCCTGAGGTTCCCAGGCAAGAATGCGACTGAGGTCCAAACACAGCTTTTGAAAGAGAAAATCCTCGCCGGATTGCCCTTAGGGCCCTTCTATAAGGGAATGGACGATTGCATGCTGGTCGCGGTGACGGAGATGCGAACAAAGAATCAGATCGATCATTACGCTGCTTGCATCAAGAATGTTTTGGCAGGGAAGGAGGTGCTCGCGTGAACAACTCTACAAAGAGCGTTCCTCAACAAAAGTTGATCTTTGAGAAGTCGCGAGCTGGCCGTGTTGGTTGCAATTTGCCGCACGCTGATACGCCTGAGGTTGACTTGAAAGGGTGCCTCGGCGAGTTGCGGGACGAACTCCATCTTCCAGAGGTTTCTGAACTTGAGTTGCTGCGGCACTATACGAACCTTAGTCACGTGAACTACGGGATTGAGACGGGCTTCTATCCGCTGGGTAGCTGCACCATGAAATACAACCCGAAGATCAATGAGAAGACGGCTGGCTTGCCTGGGTTTGCCATGCTTCACCCGATGCAGCCTCTGGATACGATTCCCGGCGCTTTGGAGATCCTTGTGGGCGTGCAGGACATGCTGATGGAGATCACTGGCTTTGATGAGATCACGCTTCAGCCGCTTGCTGGCGCCCATGGCGAGATGTCTTGCCTCATGCTCATCAAGGCTTATCACGAGTCTCGCGGGGAAGGGAAGCAGCGGCATACTGTGCTCGTTCCCGACTCGGCACATGGCACCAACCCGGCTTCGGCCGCCCGATGCGGTTATGACGTTCGGTCCATCCCAACGGATGACTTTGGGAACACGAACTTGGTTGCTTTGAAGGAGTCTTTGGACGATAGCGTTGCGGCGCTTATGCTTACCAACCCTTCCACGCTTGGCCTCTTTGAGCCAAATATAGAGAAAATTTGCAAGATGGTCCACGAAGCTGGTGGCCAAGTTTTCTGCGATGGGGCGAATATGAACGCGATGGTGGGTACGACGCGGCCCGCCGATCATGGTTTTGACTGCATGCATCTGAACCTGCACAAGACTTTCAGCACGCCGCATGGCGGCGGTGGTCCCGGTTGCGGTGCAATTGGGCTTCAAAAGCATTTAGAGCCGTTCATGCCGGTGCCGGTAGTGCGCCGCGCTGATGGCAAGATTGGGTTGGATTATCACCGGCCTCATTCGATCGGTCGGGTGTCTGCGTTCTATGGCCAGTTCTTGATGGAAGTGCGGGCTTACACATACCTTCGCGCTTATGGCAAGGAAAAGATGGCGGACATTTCTCGACACGCTGTGCTCAACGCCAACTACGTGAAGGCTCGGCTGAAAGACGTGATGCCTGCTGCCCACGACCGGCCGTGCATGCACGAGTGCGTCTTGACTGCGGAGAAGTACAAGAAAGAGAACGGGGTGCGTGCGCTGGATATTAGTAAGCGGCTCATCGACTACGGCTTCCACCCGCCAACGAACTACTTCCCGCTTATCGTGCATGAGGCGTTCATGATCGAGCCAACTGAGACCGAGTGCAAGGAGACGCTGGACGCATTCTGCGACGCGTTGATTGCGATCTGCAAGGAAGCGCAGGACAATCCTGACCTACTTCACGATGCGCCGACTAGCCAGATAGTGGGCCGGTTGGATGAGACTGCGGCTGTGAAGAACTTGGACGTGCGATGGCGAGCGCCTCAGCCAGCTTAGCTTTTGATTTTGTCATTGATCCGGCCTTCGACGGCCTGACGAACATGGCGCGGGACGTTGCCCTTCTGGAGGCGGCGGAGCAGGGACGTTTGGGTTGTCGCGTCTATTCTTGGGATGGTCCGTGGGTGAGCCTTGGCCGCTTCCAGCGGCCTAGTGATGCCTTAGTGGACCCTGAGGCTACTAACTATGTGGTTCGACCGACGGGCGGCAAGGCAGTTTTGCATGGGCATGATATGACGGTTGGTTTGGCGGTGCCGCTGTCCTTGCCTGGGGCTATTGGAAACCGGAAAGCCGGCAAAACAGAG
>JBBQMJ010000349.1:0-4150 GCA_038328815.1 Fimbriimonadales bacterium
CGTATCGGCTCGTAAGGACTTCACTGAGCCTCGCCTCCATTTGCTCCTGAGCCTTCCAGCACAGCTGATTGGCAGAAGGTCTCATGTCGCCGCTGGATGCGAGAAGAACGGTTTTCATATTTGAAGTCAGAGGTTACTTGACCGCATAGCTGACTGCACCCTCAAGCAAGCCATATCGTCATACTCTAGCTCGTGGATGAACTCGGCAAGGTCATGCGGCAGGAGATTTGCGAGCAGCCGCGGCTGCTTGCCGCAAACGGCAACGACTACTTCGAGAATCTATCCCGAGCATTCGCCGGCAAGACCTACGAAACGGTCCTGATTGCCGCACGAGGTTCGTCCGACCACGCCGCGCTCTACCTTCGCTACCTGATCGAGATCTATCTAGAGATTCCTGTAGTGCTAGCGGCCCCAAGCGTCTGGACGCGATATCAGGCGAAGCCGAAATTCCGCAATTGTCTAGCGATTGGCATCTCCCAAAGTGGCGCAAGCCCTGATATCGCCGAAGTCCTGGCATCGCTGCAAGCTGAAGGTCATGACACGCTGGCCATCACCAACACACCAACTAGCCGAATAACCCAATTCGCGCGGCAAACGCTGCTACTAAACGCCGGCCCCGAAAGGGCCGTCGCCGCCACCAAGACCTTCACCTGTAGTTTGCTAGCATGCTATGAACTAGCCAGGGCGCTGAGAGCGCCTCTCCCTTCTGCTATGACTCCGGATGAGGCCTGGCTTGATAATTGCGAACACGTAGCTGATCATTTCGTTGCTACCTTGACTTCCTCAAACCCGGTCTTTTGCCTTTCTCGCGGGATCGACTTTTGTGTCGGAATGGAGTCGGCGCTCAAGCTTATGGAATGCGCACTGATCGCGGCCAAGGGTTATAGCAAAGCCGATTTCGAACACGGCCCGAAAGCTCTAGCCGGTCCTGGCAGCGTGGCAATCGTCTATGGCGAAGTCCCGGCATCATTGGGAGAAAATGGCTGCGCTCTCATTCCGTGCCCGTCAACTTCCTGCGAGGAAGCAATCGCACCCCTTTGGGAGATCATCTTTGGCCAGTGGCTCGCGCTGAAAGCAGCTCAAGCGAACGGCCTAAATCCAGACCATCCGCGGTTCTTGAGCAAAGTCACGGAAACAACGTAGACTCTATTTTTGAACGCAGGTTCTGAATATTGCAGCCTTAAAAGGCTGGTGGGCCCAGCTAGATTCGAACTAGCGACCTCACCCTTATCAGGGGTGCGCTCTAACCAACTGAGCTATGAGCCCGAAGCAGGGCATAGGATACCGCTTGCGCCGCGAATAAGACAACCTCAAGCTGCAAGCCCGACCCATCGCGCATCTGCTAAAGTCGTAATAGCAGCATGCACAAGACGTTCCGGGCCCTTCAATACCGGAATTACCGCCTATTTTTTATCGGTCAGTCAATTTCTCTGATCGGCACGTGGATGCAGCAACTCGGCATGAGTTGGCTCATCTATAACCTAACCAAGTCTGCCGTGCTACTTGGGACGGTGAACTTCTTTGCGCTCGTACCCGCTTTCTTCCTCAGCCCTTTCGCAGGAGTCTGGCTCGATCGCTGGGATAGGCGCAAAGTCATTATCGCAACCCAGGTCGTCTCCCTCATTCAAGCGACCTTGCTTGCTGGCCTAACCCTGATGCACGCGATCGTGCCGTGGGAAATTCTGGCGCTTAGCGTTGTCATTGGCCTTGTCACCGCCTTCGACACCCCCGCTCGCCAGTCTTTCATGATCGAGATCGTCGAGAACCGAGAGGACTTGGGCAACGCGATTGCCCTAAACTCTTCCCAATTTAATCTAGCCAGATTAATCGGCCCGCCAATCGCGGCCGGTGTCATTCAGCTAGTAGGTGAAGGCTGGTGTTTCGCACTCAACGCCGTAAGTTACTTGGCCGTCATCATCGCTCTCCTATCCATGACACCGACCCACGTAGCCAAGGAGCCTAGCACCGGCCAGATGCTTATCGAACTGAAGGCCGGAGCCTCCTACGTTTGGCAGTTCCTTCCGGTACGCGCGATGCTCACCCTGCTTGCCGTGATGAGCCTGCTCAACGGAAGCTATTCGGTGTTGCTCCCCGTCTTCGTGATCAAGGTCTACCACGGACAGTCCATGACCCTTGGGATTCTGTTCAGCGCCGTTGCCTTGGGCGCCTTAATTTCGGCATATAGCCTTGCTTCACGATCAACGGTCTATGGTCTTGGACGACTAATCGCCGTCTCAACAAGCATCTTCGGACTGTCAATGGTTGGCCTAGGCCTTGCACCTAGTGAGTGGCTCGGAGTAGTCGCCTTGGTTGGCATCGGGCTGGGCGCCATGATGCATATGGCATCTACCAACACCCTCGTGCAAACCATCATCGAAGACCACATGCGTGGTCGCGTCATGGCTTGGTACACCATGTCATTCCTTGGCACCATGCCAATCGGAAGCCTGGCCAGCGGTTTTGCAAGCGACCACTTTGGGCCAAGGTGGACAGTTGGCGTCGCTGGCGTCATCGCCGTAATGGGAAGCCTACTGTTCTTCCGAATCCTCCCCAGCTTGCGAGACGTGGTCTACCCAATCTACGAGGCTAGGGGCCATATAAGGCCCGAAAGGCCGCCCGGCAAGTTTAGGCCTAAACGCGCACAAAAATGAGGCAAACTCGGTTTAGGATGGATCTAAAACCGCTCACCCAAGCCGAACTCAATCAACACTACGCCCATAAGCCCCTGAAGGGACAGTCCGCCGTTGTCACCGGCGCGAATTCAGGCATTGGTGAAGGCGTGGTGCGCCATCTTGCGGCAGCAGGCGCTTCCGTTGCTTTGAACTACGTCATGAACCCCGATGGGGCCAATGCCATCGTTGCCGACATTAATGCCAATCAGGGCCGCGCCATCGGCATCCAGGCCGACGTAAGCAAGGAACCGGAAGTGCAAGCCATGTTCGCCCAACTAGTGAAGGAGTTCGGCACCGTGGATATTTGTGTGGCGAATGCGGGTCTTCAGCGAGATTCGGCCCTCGTCGACATGACCCTAGAGCAGTGGAACTTCGTTCTCTCAGTCAACCTCACGGGCCAGTTCCTCTGCGCACGTGAGGCGGTAAAGGAATTCATCCGCAGAGGTCCACGGCCAGAAATAAGTAAGGCGACCGGGAAGATCATTTGCATGAGCAGCGTCCACGAGGTCATTCCGTGGGCCGGACACACGAACTATGCCACGTCCAAGGGCGGCATTATGCTTATGATGAAGTCGATCGCGCAAGAGGTTGGGAAGCATAAGATTCGGGTCAACAGCATTGGTCCCGGCGCGATCGCCACGCCGATCAACAAGCCAGCTTGGGACACTCCCGACGCACTAGCCAAGCTGTTGGACCTTATCCCATACGACCGCGTTGGAGTTCCTGATGACATTGCAAAGGCCGCCGTCTTTCTGTCGAGCGACGATGCCGACTACATTACCGGCACCACCCTGTTCGTAGATGGAGGCATGACTCTGTACGAGGGCTTTGCCACTAATGGCTAAACCAAATTTGAACGGCGCTACACCCGCAGAGCAAAAGCGGCTTGCTGAAAACGCCGCCGAGTCCTCTCCGTGGCACCGTTGGGGACCCTATCTTAGTGAGCGCCAATGGGGCACTGTTCGCGAGGACTACTCCGCCATGGGCGCAGCGTGGGAATATTTCCCCCACGACCAGGCCCGCTCACGGGCATATCGCTGGGGCGAGGACGGCATTCTTGGCATCAGCGATGCCAAGCAGATTCTCTGCTTCTCTGTCGCCATGTGGAACCACAAAGATCCGATCCTCAAGGAGCGGCTCTTCGGGCTGACCAACAGTCAAGGTAATCACGGGGAAGACGTTAAAGAATGCTACTACTTCCTGGACAACACTCCAACCCACAGCTACATGAAGGGGCTGTACAAGTACCCGCAAGCTGAATACCCCTACGAATGGCTTGTCGAGGAGAACGCCCGCCGCGGGCAGGGCGCTCGCGAATTTGAAATCACGGACACCGGAGTCTTCGACGAAGAACGATACTTCGATGTGCAGGTCGAATATGCCAAGCAGACCGCTGACGATATCCACATCAGAATTTCCGTCACGAATCGGGGACCAGACCGCTCCGAGATCACATTGCTCCCTCAAATCTGGTTTAG
>JBBQMJ010000350.1:0-4140 GCA_038328815.1 Fimbriimonadales bacterium
GGAAGTTGCTGACGCTGAGTCACCGCCGTAAATCGCGACGTGAATCTCGCCCCTGGTCATCCGCTGAAGTTCTCGAACGAGGCGCTGCCCCATTTCCTCGTCATTGATTCCGTAAAAGGAGAAGCGTGAGGATGTGGGCGAATCCGTCTGGTAAGTCATGACCGGCGCCTTCTCAGCTGCGGCATCAATCGGTCTAGAAAGCTTGGCGCTGTCAATGCAGCTTAGGAGAATTGCCGCCGGCTTACGGTTAGAAGCATCTTGAAGCGCACTTATTTGCGCCTCGGCAGTGTTCGATGTTGGCGCCTGCCATTCGATCGTGACTCGCAAACCGAGCGATTTTCCGAGGTCGGTCGCCGCTTTTTCGGCGCCACTCTTTGCAGAAAGTTGTTCAACGTCGGTCCCGTTTTGGGGAATCATGACGATGTTGATCGCTTTTCCACTTGGTACATTGGCATTGCCACTTGGGTTGCCGTCTCCTGTATCATCAGCGAGAAAGCAACCTGATGCGCACAATGCGAACAGTCCAATCAGTGCTAGGAATCCTTTCTTCATAGGCACGCTTTACGACATTTTGAAATGCCGCATATGAAGGTTATCGGTATTCGTCCGCAGCATCTTTCGAGTTAAGAATCTAAAAAGTTGAAATGACAGGTAATACAAGACCCCTCACGGCAAAGGAAATTGAGGATTGGGAGCGCTGGTCCAAGCGTGGAATCGAGTGGAAGCCCGAGGATGTTCAGCGTCTAGTCGCTACGGTTCAAGGCCAGCGATCAATGATGGGCAAGATAGAGGGCAACCTCATCATCGCGCCCCACGGGTCGCCTTTCTATGAGGAGATTCTCGCACTGCGCTACGAGGTTTTGCGCAAGCCCTTGGGCCTGGAGTATTCCAAAGAGCAACTTGCAGCGGAGGCTGATTTTATCCATTTGGGAATGCTGATCGAGGGCCAGGTGAAGGCGACGCTATTTCTTCTGGAAGAGTCGTCTGGAGTAATGAGGATGCGGCAGGTAGCGGTGTCGCCAGAGCTTCAAGGCAAAGGCATTGGTAGGCGCTTGGTAGAAGAGACGGAGAAGGTTTGCAGACGGCTCGGGGTTAAAGAGATCGTCTTGGACGCGCGCCAGGGCGCAATCCCATTTTATGTACGAGTTGGTTACGAAACTTATGGCGAGCCATTTCTTCAGAGTACTTTGCCGCATATGGCAATGCGGAAACGGCTTGACTTGTTGCCAAACTCGAAAGGTTGGGCCTAGGTGACCGTCGGCTTTTCAACCGAGTACTTCAAGTGGATGCCTTCGTCAAGAACACGCCTGAATCTCATCACAGCTTCCTCGATCTCCACAAATGACGTGTAAAGCGGAGCGACACCGAAGCGAATGTTGTCGGGATAGCGGAAGTCGGGAATGACGTTCATCTCCTCGATGAGAGCTTGATCAATGCGCAAGGCTTCTGCATGTCCCAGCGAGACGTGCGACCCGCGCAGCGACGCATCGCGGGGCGAATTCAGCGTGACGCCAAGGGGCGCCAAATGGGTTTCCCAGAGCGAAATCAGGAACCCGGTCTGAGCGACGGATTTTGCCCGTATCCTGTCCATTCCCGCTTCGAGCAACAAATCGACGCCCGCCTCGATCGCGATCATGGAAAGCATGGGCGGCGTGCCGGCCATGAACCGATTGATGCCAGGCGCTGATCGATAATCCAAGGCTAGATCAAACGGCTGATCTTGACCAAACCAGCCGCAAATGGGGCTCGTTAGCTTCTCTTGAAGGTTTTTGCGGACATAGAGAAATGCCGGCGCCCCGGGCCCGCCGTTGAGATATTTGTAGGTGCATCCGACCGCGAAATCGGCATTCGCCGCTTTGACATCAAGGGGCATCGCGCCAACGGAGTGGCTGAGGTCCCAAAGGACAAACGCCCCCGCCGCGTGTGCCGCCGCCGTCAACTCGGCCATGTCGTGAACGTAGCCACTCTTGAAGGCCGTGTGGGAAAGCGTCAGCAAGGCCGCGGTGCTGTCCAGTTGCGAGGCAATATCTCCGGGCGTCAGGCCATCGGGCGAAGCGACACGACTAATTTCGTGCTTCCCCCCAAGCGTGCGCACCAGGCCCTGAAGGATGTAAAGGTCGGAAGGGAAGTTTAGGTCGTCCGTAACGATCTTCGTGCGGCCAGGTTTTGCTTCAAGAGCGGTCGCTACCAGCTTGTAGAAATTAACAGACGTCGAATCTGCTACCAACACCTCGCCGGGCTCGGCGCCGATCAGCTTGGCGATCTTGTCCCCAAGTTGCCTGGGCTTGTGTATCCATTCCTCTCCCCATGCGCGAACAAGTCGGCTGCCCCACTGAGCTTCGGCGGCCTGCATAAGCAAGGAAGCCGCTCGTAAAGGCATACGCCCAAGGGAATTTCCATCGAGGTAGATAAGCGAAGGATCATCGATCGCAAACTCAGCCCGGAATGGTGCAAGTACGTCCTGCGCGTCAAGGGCCAACGCATCGGCAGTGGTCATTTGACTGCGACCTTGGTATACGGCATGTCGCCCATCAAGTTCACCTGGAGCCCCGACACGTGAGTGCTGACAAGCTGAGCGTCGCGAATATAGAAGAGCGGAATCCAAGGGGCGTCGTTCAAGACGATGTCTTCCGCTTTCTGATAGGCTTCTACTCTCTTAGCGTCGTCCAGACTCGTGTCTCCAAACTCGCAAAGTTTATCGACCTCCGGATTCGAGTATCCAAAGTGGTTTCCCTCCCCGTTTGTGGTCAGCAGCGTACTCAGAAAATTCTGGGGATCCAAGTAGTCCGCGTACCAGGACAGGATGAAGAAGCCCAGTTTGTTGTGATTGCGCGCTTCAAGGAGAGACCGCCATTCCATGGTCCTAAGGGTTACCTTGACTCCGAGGTTTTGCCCGATTTGAGAGGCCATCGCCTCCGCAACGATTCTCGTATCCGGCGTCTGGTCACGAATGACTAGTTCGAGGGTCGGCATACTCTTCCCGCCTGGGTAACCCGCGTCGGCTAGAAGCTTGGCCGCAGCCTGAGGATCGTATTTGAGCCCAGGAGGATTGTCTCGATGACCAGCAATCCCGGGTGGCAGTATCCCGTCGGCAAGTGGGTTGCTGCCGCCGAGCAAGACGTCCACGATTTGTTTCTTATCGACCGACATCGCAATCGCTCTTCGTACCCGCGGATCGGCAAATGGCGGATAGCCGTACCGACTCATAGCCGCATAGGCAACGGCCGGGCGGGGCTGGAACTGAACTTGGCCGCCAATCTTTGAGTCTTTCTGAAGCGGAAGGGCATCTTGCCGAGCCAGACCAGCTATTTCAATCTCCCCGGCGCGATATTTGTCAATTCGCGTTTGTGAGTCTTTCATCACGATCTCTTCAATTCGATCGAGCTTTGGACGGCCACCGTAATAGTCTTGAAAGCTCGTTAGAGTGAGCTGTTGGTCAGGCAGAAAGCTATCAGCCTTAAAGGGACCAGTCCCAACCATCTGAGCAACGCTTGCGATCTCCTTGCCCATCGCCGCGTCTTCTTTTGCCACGACGAACGCGCAAGGATAAGTTAGCTTTCCTAAGAAGTAAGGGCGTGGTTTGTCGAGGTGGAATTTAATGTAGTGAGGAATCGCTTCGATACCTACCACATGCTCAGCCTTTCCAGCAAGCCGGTCCTTGACTCCAACGATGTCGCCCAAATAGTTCGCAGCGGTTGGGGAGTTGAGCTTGGGGTCGCAAGCACGTTCGATCGAATACTTGACGTCTTCTGAAGTCACCTCTCGACCGTTGTGAAACTTGACACCCTCCCGAATATGGAAGCTGTAAGTTTTTCCTTGATCCGCGATCGACCATTTGTCGGAAAGTGCGGGCTGGATCGAATTGTTCTCATCCCAGCGAACCAGGCCCTCAAAAACGTTGTCGATGATCCCTAGCGTGTCGATATCCTGTACGATTGCAGGGTCAAGCGTGGTCGGATTGACGTTCGTCGTCGTGCGAAGAACATTGGCCTTTGCCGCCTTCTTTGATGAAAACCCACCCGATCCGCAGCCCAGGCAGAGTAAGGGCAAAAGCAACCAGGCAGTCTTCACGGACTTAATCTACCCGCGTCAATCTTTACGCTTTCTTGATGCGGAGACCTGATACCATGCTCGATGGCC
>JBBQMJ010000351.1:0-4120 GCA_038328815.1 Fimbriimonadales bacterium
CTATTCTCTGAGACGCATCTCGGGTCCCGTCAAACCATTTGGGACTCTGCAGGATGGCAAGGCGAGGCTACTGAGCCATTGGCAGCGGATCTAGCAGGCGCTCTTTCGTGTAGATGAAATCTTCGCGCTTATAGCTCGCTAACTCAAAATCCTTCTCCAGGACGATTGCGCCGGTGGGGCAGGCGTCTTGGCAGTAGCCGCAGAAGATGCAGCGGATCATGTTGATCTCGTAGCGGACGGCGTAGCGTTCGCCGGGGGAGTAGCGGGCTTCGTCGGTGTTCTCGGCCGCTTCGACGAAGATGCAGCGCGCGGGGCAGGCGCCGGCGCAGAGTGAGCAACCGATGCACTTTTCGAGGCCGCTGTCGTAGCGCTTTAGGGCGTGGCGCCAGCGGGTGCGAGGATACTGCTCGCGCTTGACCTCGGGATACATGATCGTGACTTTCTTGTGCTTAAGCCGTCGGGCCGTGATGCCGAAGCCGGCAAGGACAGGCTTTGCGATATCTCTGAGAAGGCTTACGCTCATGCTCGCACCTCTTCAAGGGTGCGCGGGCCGGTTAGGCCCTCAACCAGCCTCAATTCCTTCCAGGTGTGGTTCTCTTTCTTGATCTTCTCTTGGAGCTTGAGGATGGCGTAGATCAGGGCATCGGGCGAAGGTGGGCAGCCGGGGACGTAGACATCAACGGGGACGACTTGGTCGGAGCCCTGGACGATGGCGTAGTTGTTATAGACTCCGCCGGAGCTTGCACACGCGCCCATGGAGATCACCCATTTGGGTTCGGGCATTTGGTCGTAAATCTGTCTGAGCACGGGAGCCATCTTCTTGGAGAGGCGACCGGCGATGATCATGACGTCGGCCTGTCTGGGGGTGGCTCGGAACGCTTCGGATCCGAAGCGGGCAAGGTCGAAACGCGCTGCGACGGTGCTCATCATTTCGATGGCGCAGCACGCGAGGCCAAAGGTCAGGGGCCAGAGCGAGTTTGCGCGTGCCTGCTTGAGCAGGGTATCGACAGTGGTGAGGACAAATCCGCCTCCCTTTTGGATGTCGCCGAGAACCGGCGTTGAGCTGTCGTGGAAGACCAGGGTTTCGACTTTGGTGGGCATAGGCGTCTGAGTGCGAGTGTACCGCGACTCACCTGCCTCCTGTCACCCCGCGGAACTAGAGGGATCGTGAGCTCAGGCGCCGCATTTACAGTAAGGGCGTGGCGTGACCGAAAACCTTTCCACCGCTCTCCTTCGGTTGGAATGACAAATTATAAGGAGGGCAGTAAAAACTGCCTGAGCCTTGACGCGGGTGTCGTATCTTAGTGATGTAGGCGTAAACTCATTTGCGCTAGGCGAAAGCCGAAGTCGCCGTAAGCTACGGTCGCCGCGTAGCCAATAAGAGGCCAGACACTTGTTGTCTCGGCCTCTTTCTATTTTGGGCAGCGACAAGTAGTTGAATCTGGAACGACGGTAAGAGCCAACTGCCGCCTACCCGGTGGCAAAAGCAGGATTCAATCGTGTTGGGCTCGCGTGGCGGATAACGCTGCCTCAAAGTTGATGTACAATTAGGGAGCAGGCGTAAACTCTATGGGAGAAGCGAAAGCCGAGACCCGCAAGTTGCGGTCGCCGCGCAGCTTTTAAGGGGCCAGACACTTGTTGTCTCGGCCTCTTTCTATTTTGGGCATGGCCGGCATGTAGTTGAACCCGGAACGGCGGTAAGAACCACCGCCGCCTACTCGCCGGCAAAACGAGCTGTAATGTGATTCCTCGATCCCCGGGCGTGGCACCGGACGGTCGAAACGGAGTTCGACCCTCCCTTCAGCGCGATTTCTAAGCGGCTTTCGAGGGCGCGACAATGTCGCGAATTTCCATTTGGAGCAACCACATGATGGTTCTGATGCCGCCAATTTCGTCTGGATTGCCGTTCTCGGCTTCTAGCTGCTTGACGCGCGCGTCAAGTTCAATGACCTGCGCTCGCTTGCGGGCGACGATGGAATCTTTGGCAACTGCTAGGGACATATCGAAATTCTCCACTGTTAACGGACTGCCGCAAAACGGTTGATATCGCGGCAGATCCGGGTATTTGTCCGCGGTGCGGACGTACCTATCAATTATTGAATTGGAGAGCTATATCATCCTGGCAATTCATGCGGGTTTGATGTGTGTTTCGGATGTCGCGGGATTGGTGACAGGGGAGGAATTAGGAATAGGGAAAAGGGAAATAGGAAAATCAGAGGGGGCAGGGAGGTGAATCAATTGGGGGTAGCAACCTGAGATATCATGATTGAGCCAGCATGCCAAGCATTCGATTAGCCTAGGATCCTCGGGAAGGTGCGCACCAAATGGATATTCGTCGTGGGCGTTGCCCTGTTTGCCTTGGCGGTTATTTTCGCTTTAGCGTTCTCACAAGAATTCAGACATGACTCTTGGCAATATCTAATGTGGTGGACTGCCTTTGGAGCGCTCCTGAGGGGTAGCTCACTGGCTAGCAATGCGTTTGTCGACCTGCGGAAGAGTCTTAAGGGCCTTGTACGAGAAACCATCATTCTGAGTTTGTTGACCGGGTTAGCAATGGGTTTCTGGGGGCCCCATCGTTCTCAATGGTCTTGGGCGATGGGCACGGCAATCGGCTTGTTCCTTTTCAGTTGTGCCGCATTGGGAGCCACTTGGGAAGTCACTGAAAAGCAGAACGCGGCCAAAGAGGGGCGGTCGAGAAGACAGCTGTTCCCGCGATTTTGAGGTCGATTCCGGACGCGGGCACGAACCATCCCGCGACTACACTCGATTGCTCAGCTTCCGCTGGTAAACTTCCCTATAGATGCGGATAGCCGATTGGGTTCGCCACCTATCGGAGCACCCCGGCCTCAAACGCCACCTGACGAATCTGGACCGCGCGTCCGAATGGCAGTCAGTAGCGTATGAGGCAAGGCCGGTGCTGTTTGCTGCTGCCTACCACTCCCACCCGCGCAAGACACTGATCGTCACAGCGAACTACGAAAGGGCTCTCCAGTGGCAAGCAAAGCTTGCCCTTTGCGGCATTCAGCAAGACCTTATCTGCCAGCTTCCTAGCGGTACATCGGCACTTTTTGAAGACGCTGCCCCCGAGTACGTTGCTCTTTCGGATCGCCTCGGCGCGGTGCGAGCGTTAGTCGAGGATCGGCCCTGGATTGTTCTCACCACGCCCCTGGCAATCCTTGAACGCTCCATTCCCAAGGAAGCTTTGCTCGACGCCTTCCTCGAGGTCCGGTCTGGCCAGACCATTGACTCGGACAAGTTGCTTCAGAAACTGGCCAACCTGGGCTATGAGCCGCAAGAGCCGGTGCGGGTACCGGGGCAATATAGCAGGCGCGGCGGGATTATCGACGTCTATCCCACCGGGCACGATGTGCCCGTCCGAATTGAGCTTTTTGGCGACGAAGTTGAGAGCGTTCGCTCTTTCGATCCCAACAGCCAGCGCTCCATTTCGCAGCTTCCGGCGTTGAGCCTGTCACCGTCTCGCGAGACCATTTATACGGCCAGCGATGCCGGTCTCGCCGATCTAGTCCTGCAAAGCGCGGAGCGTGAAGCTACACAACTCGAAGGCGAAGCTTCCGCCAGGCTTGAGGAGATCATTGCTGGCGACGCCCAAGCACTTGCTGCCCACCAATACTTTGATCGCCTTGACCTTTATCGTCCGTTGCTTCATCCCGACTCTGGTTGTGCGATTGACCTGCTTAGCGAAGAAGACCTGCTGATTCTCGATGAGCCGTTGGAGTTGGAGTCAATTGCGGCCCGTGCTGAAGATGAGCTAGATCAGTCACTTACCGCAAGAGCCGAGCGTGGGGAAATTCTCCGAAGCACAACCAACGATTATCTGCTCCAGCCCGATCATCTGGGAAGTTTTGAAAGAACCATCTCGATGAGTTCTATGAACGGTTTGCCGACCTGGTTTGCGCCTGCTCAAACAGTGGAGATTGGGGCGAGCTCACTGGAATCCTATCGCGGACGCGCCGAAGCGCTGACTTCTACTCTTGCCAACTATCATAAGCATAAGTTTCTAACCGTCTTCTGTACTGATCAGCCGAATCGCGCCAAGACCGTGCTGAATCAGGCGGAGATATTTCCGCTTGAGAAAGTCGAGAACCCGTTTGAGCCAGGA
>JBBQMJ010000352.1:0-4115 GCA_038328815.1 Fimbriimonadales bacterium
CATTCCTGCAATATAATCTCAGAGGCGGTCCGCCTAGCCAAATGCTAGCAATGGGTCCGGTTGCTTGGAGTATTGATGCCCACACCAGCCCGAAAACAGGTTTTCGTCTGCTATAGCCACTTGGATGAAAGATGGCTTATCCAGCTTCAACGAATGATGGGGCCCCTGGCTAAGGACCATGACGTGTCGATTTGGAGTGACAAAGAAATCCAGAGCGGTGACAAATGGAAGGTGAAGATCGAAGAGGCACTTTCCAAGTCTCAGGTCGCACTCTTACTTGTTAGCACAAACTTCTTTTCGTCCAAATTCATTGCCGAGGTCGAGCTACCAACCATTCTCGACAAGAGAATGAGCGAAGGAATGGTCGTGTTATGGGTCCCCGTAGGCGAGTCCACTTGGGAGGCCACCGAGATCTCCCACTACGAGGCCGTCCTTAATCCTGCGGAACCCCTCGAGAGCCAAATATCTCGTAAACGCCCCGCGGCATTGAAGCAAGTAGCGGAATCAGTTGTCAAAGCATTTCTCCGGGCTGGTAAGGGGACATTGTCCGAACCACAAGTATTTGAGCCGAATCAAGAATCCGAAAAGAAGAACAATACGACGCCGACCCTACCGGTTAGAGTAAATTATCGGAACTTAAGCGAAACAGAAGGCGAGGACAATCTTCTTGCACAAGCGACTGAAGCCCGCTTCGTGGGGCTTACATTCAAGACTCTGGGGCTGGCCTTTACAAACGGAGGACTTAGCCTTCCAGAATTACGCCATGTTGAACTCGCAGTGTATGCCCTGCCCATTCTTCATGAATGGCACCCAACGCTTCGGCATTCAAATGAACTACTAAAGAATGAATGGAAGAAGGGCCTTACGGACACACTGATGTCATTGCTCAACCCCAATCTCTGTCCCAATATCGAAAAAATCGATTTGAGGATCGTGAATAGAGTGCCAACCTTCTCCTCTTCAATGTTGACCATTCAGTCTTACGGGGAGCCAGCTATGATCCACATAAGATACACGCCAGTGCTCGAAGGTGAGGAACTTGCGACCACACCGACTATCACATTATCCTCCCCGCAAATCGCATTTGATCCCGTCCTTTCAGCGTTTGCCAGGATCGTTGACAATATGCGCGTGCGTTGTAAACCTTTGACATTCCCGATATTTCGGAGGGGCTCGTCAAGCTATCAGCGATCTGACATCCCTACTTTTGTCAGGCGACTTTCATCCATCACCAACCATCCTGGTTACGACTTGCGCGACACACAATTTGTCGTTCAGCTCCGGATCGACGAGGGTTTTGCATCAGTCGCTGGGTTCAAGCTAAAGCAGAAATCGCGAGACTTGGAAGTATCGCCCGAGTTCGTACAAGACTGCTTCGATTGGCTCCGAGATAGGAACCGGTCAGATAGTTTCAGGATTGCCCTTGACTTCGAAAACCACTTGGCAGTGATCGAAATCTCGGAGTCTGCGAACCCCCAATTTTTCGAGGCTAGAGTGACTGGAAGACACAAAGTCGGTGTATTCGCTCTTCTAACCAAAGGGTCGGTTGATGAGCGGTCAGTAATTCTAAAACACAAGGGCAAGCTTCCATGGCCATTTGATGTTCCAGGTGGAAAAGTTGCAAACATTGATAGGACACTGGAGGACACGCTATCGAGGGAGATATTCGAGGAGCTCGGCATGCTGATTGACGGTGAGTCGTTTGGAGACCATAAGGCCTTCAAGTACGACAAGCATTCCAACAAGGAGGGCGTTCCCGTAATTGCCATTTATTGTCACCATGACCTCACCGAGTCCGAAATGAACTATTTGGACGAGTTCCCGCCCCCTGATGCCGAGGCCGCCACTTGGTCCCTCGCGCCCTATAGCTTAGTTGACCTCATTAAGGTGAAAATGGACCGGCGCGATCATTGGAAGAAGGATCTTGAGGATGCTGAAGCCGAGTGCCATGCCCCGCTCGAAGCCCTGCTGGACATCCAACGTCGTTCAACGTGATCGTATGGAATCTCTAGTCGATGTAAATGGAAAGAAGTACACCTTCCAAGGGAATTGGGTTGACGGTTCTGCTTGGCAGCGCTTTGGCCTGTACAACTCTTATGTCGTGATCAGGGAAGATGGATCAGTCATGAAGATGCCCGCGCACGCCGGTGAACTTGTTCCAGGCTCCACAGAGGACCTTGTCGCAGTCATTCGGTCAATAGACCCTAGGAGGGGCTATCCACCCGCGCCGATGACCCTCGAATTAGACCCTACTTATGCCTGCGCGTCTAAGGATTGTGGGGGGCACTGTTTCTCGAGATCCTATCGTTCGCTCAGGCCAGGAGCCTATTTGCCTGTGAATCTCGTCGAAGGGATCGTACAGGAATTCTCCACGGCAGGCGGCAGGATTTTGCGTTTCGACGGTGGCGGCGATCCGCTATTGCATAAGGATGTCAGGTCCGGCAGATTAGTGCGGTTTGCCAGCAATCTAGGTCTGAAGACCACCATTTTAACTTCTGGCGATTTACTTCCAGAAAGCAACCTGGCCGCATTTGCAGAGGCTAATTGCTATGTCAGGGTTTCTCTAAACGCGTCTACCAACAGCACCCGCCAGAAGTTTCACGGCAACAAGATATCCCTTGATGAAATCTTCGCAAGCATAGAGCGCTTGGCGTTCGAATTAAAGTCGGTAAAATCCGAGACGCCAATAGGGGCAACCTACCTCTTAGCCCCGATGAATTATCGGGAAGTTTACGATTGCGCCATCAGAGCTCGCGAAAAGGGCATTAGTCATTTTTCCGTAAGGAGGGTCCTAGGCCCGCCATCGCTGAGACCAGTGTTCTCTCCGGATGAAGAGTGCGAATTGGCAGCTTGCCTCGAAGCAATAAGGAGTCTACACTGCTCCGATTTTCGGGTCGCTGTACCGTGGCGTTCAGTTGCAGAGAGCGACGTTAACCTAAGCGCGGGTCAGTTTGTTGCGGAAAAATGCTGGCAGTCAACGCTCAAGGTGATTGTAGAGCCAGGCGAACAGCCAGAAGAAGCCAATGCCGCTCTTTGCGGTCGATATCGGGGAGGTGGCGTCGGCCAAGCCTCCAAACTCCGGCCTCTTTTTTCGACGCGAACAGCTAGCGATTGGATCATGCAATGGCAGAGCAGCTTCGAAAACTACCCGATTACAAGGGAGACGTTGCCTTCCGTCTGCACTAGTTGCATCGATCGAGGCTTTATTCTCATGGTTGATCGCCTTATGCGTTTTATTAGATGCCCAATGAGCGACTTCAAGATTCTACATTTGAATAGCCCTACTCCATTTGAATACGAATGCAAAACCGCCGCTTTGCTTTAACCCTGATCGGCGATCTCAATGTAGAATTCTCCACAAGAATTGAACAACAATTTGCGTCGATTTCCCATGACTATCTGAGCTATTCGCCCATTCAATTCTCGGTCAGCGGGACCGCAGCAAACTTGGCACGTGCTGCGGCCAATCTCTTTTCTCAGGTTAACGTGCTTGGTTGCGTCGGGGCAGATTTGTTTGGCAAGCTCATTATTAGTGGGCTGTCTGCACCGAACATCAGTTTGTACATAGCGGAAAGAACCGATTGTACAACTGGCCTTGGACTATATGTCCGCGATGCAGGCACAAGTAGCACTCACGGCGCGCGTCTTCTCTTGATTGACCAAGGAGCAAACAAATCCGTTGATTCAGATTTCATCATAGAAAGAGCATCTCCAATAGCCGATTGCGACGTGTTCTTTGTTGACGGATATTCTCTTCTCGCTCACCCCAGGAGGGGGGCGTCGGAGGCGGCGATGGCCATCGCTAGCGCTAATGGCGCGACAGTCGTGCTTGATCTTGTCCCGCACGATGCCCATCTCTATTTTCGGATCGAGGATTTGGATGGGTGGTTTAAACATGTTGACATGGTCATTGCGGAAGTTCGAACAATCCGGGGCATTTTTGGAATGCCGACAGACCCTGAAGTTCACGAATTGAGCACCGTTTATGAAACATTGGACATCCTCGTCAATCGATTTCCGGGTAAGACCTTCCACTTGAGATTCGGATTTGGCAATATCGACAAGTCGATGGTATGCGGCGTCGATCTAAACCCCTTACTGCTTGACAATGGATA
>JBBQMJ010000353.1:0-4112 GCA_038328815.1 Fimbriimonadales bacterium
GCTGAAATTCGGGGGTATCGGAAAGCTCTTCAAGCGAACGCCAATACTCTTTGCCGTGCATGCCAGCAAGCTTCGCGCGCGCCTCATCGAAGTTGAGGCGTGGCGCTTCTGGAAGCCCGGATTCACTGAGCTCTAAATTGGTCGTTGGTTCTTTTTCCATTAGCGGTGGCACACCCAGCAGTCGGCCAATTGCTGCACTTTCACGCCGTACTCGTTGATGAGCACACGGCCCTTTTCAACATCGTCCTTGCTGAACGAAACCGGATCAGCGCCTTCGAGGAGGTCCTGCTCTCGTGGGCTTAGCTTGTCGCGGCCCTTTTCCTGAAGCTTCCAGTACAGGTTGAACACCTGCTGCCTAGGCGTAAGCTGCGGGTTCTCTGGGTCCTTGTAGAGGTAATTCTGGGGAGCCCTGTGGCACTGCAAGCACCAGGCCATCTGGAAGGAGTTGCCCTTCTCAGTGATGTTCATTTCCTGCACTGCGCCGTGGCAGGTATTGCAGTTGATGCCGCGCGAGATGTGGATGCTGTGGTTAAAATAAACGAACTCGGGAACGCGGTTGACCAGGTTCCACTTGAGCGGCGTGCCCGTTTCGTAGCTCTCTCGAAGCGGCTCTAGGAGGGGACTGTTGGTCCAAATCTGGGAGTGGCAAGACATGCACGTCTCGGTTGGCGGAATGCCCGCATAGGAAGACTTCTCAACGCTGGTGTGGCAATAGCGACAGTCGATGCCCAATTCCCAAGCGTGGTGCTGATGGCTGAACGGGATGGGCTGGTTCTTGGGCGTGCCGACCTTGGTGTTATAGGGCGAACGGGAGAGCGCTGCAATTCCAAGACCGATGACGAGTGGCCCAGTGACCGCCATCATCAAACTTAGCTTAGCAATAGTATTTGCGCCTGGCCTAAAAAGTTGAGCCATTTATATACACCGTCCCTGTGAACCCACTTGGCTACTCGTTCCCAACTGGCACGTCGATCCGACTTGCCAGGCCCTCTGGGATGGGAGTAATGCTACCTTAGGGTTCTTAATTTCCGCTGGCCTCGGCATTGCCGATCTATCAATTGCGATGACAAGAAAAAGCAGAGCTAGGTAAAGCATCGAGTAATGGAAGAGCGACGATGCTTGAGGACGCGCCGTCGTCTTGTAAAGCTGCAAACATCTCAACACGAGAATAGCGTTGAGCACCATGACCGAACCGAGATAGAGCCAGCTTGCCTCCTGCTGAATGAATGGCAGCGCGGAAACGATCACGGTTAGCACCGTGTAAAGGCAAATCTGAACGACCGTGACCTTATCGCCCCTAACGACCGGGAGCATAGGAATACCGGCAGCGGCGTAGTCGTCCTTGATGAGCAACGCCAGTGCCCAGAAGTGAACCGGTGTCCATACAAAGATGATCGCAAACAGAACGAGGGCCAAGGGGTTGAGTTGGTTTGTGACTGCGGTCCAACCGACAAGCGGGGGGAAACAGCCAGCGGCCCCGCCGATCACGATGTTGTGCCAAGTGCGACGCTTCAGCAGCATCGTGTAAACGATCACATAGAAAACGAGCCCGGAAAACGCCATAAGAGCGCTAAGCAAGTTAGCGGCGATCCACAAGATGGCGAAGGAGCCAAGAGCCATGGCGAAGCCAAACATCAGCGCATTCATCGTCGAGATGTTTTGCGTGACCGTCGGCCTTTGCGCGGTGCGCTTCATCGAGCCATCGATGTCGCGGTCGATGACCATGTTGATGGCATTCGCGGCTCCGGCGGCCATATAGCCGCCAATCGCTACCCAGAGAACAAGCCAAAGGCTCGGGAATGGGTGCGCTGCGTCATGCGCGGCATACATCGCCATGAGCGTCGTGAAGAGCAGCAGCGAAATCACCCGCGGCTTGGTCAGGACGATATATTCTTTGATCAGCGCCTTGCCAAAACGCATCTTCGTTTTGGGCTCGGCCGCGGCGGCATCCATCGCTTCGTCGAGCCTGGGAACCGCTTCGTCCAGGGCTGTGGCGGCGGCGAGGATCAGGCTGATCCAGAGCCAGTCGGCGGCGGCAAGGTGGACGAGTTGAAGCCATGTCGGCGCTTGGAGCCAGATGTTGACGAGGCCTAAGACGAACTGGAAGACGTATGCCGTCATCATCCACTGGACCTTCAGTTTCACCTCGGGCGAGGGTCTTAGGTGAATGAGCAACCCTCCCATAAGAAGGAGATAGAGCCCAACGCTCACCGCAATCAGCGGGTGCAGCGGTTGGAGGCGATTCAGGAAATTGGCGCCGGGCGCAAGGGCTGCTTGAATTACATTGTCGACTGGCTTCACGGTGTGGCCAAGCGCCGAAACGGCGCCACTGACACCCAGCACCATCACAAGAAAAACGCCGAACAGGATCGAGAACAGCGCCGCGCCCTGCCCCTTGAGCTTGATGTGGGGGCCCGTCCAAGCTTCGTTCCTTTCGCTATCCTTGGGCACAAGCGGCGAGACAGCGGCGACCGTTACGGACGCAAGGAGCAAAAGCGTGTTCGAGAGATGGGCCGACATAGCAACCGCTCGCATCGCGCTTGCATCGTAAGCCACCCAGTGCTTCTCCACAAGCACGGCGCCAAGAAGTGCTTCAGAAACCGTAAAGATGCCCGCGAAAAAGGCCGCTTTGCGTGCCTGGCTACCCTTCGGGAACGCCCGCATCGCCCAAATGAACATGAAGAGGACGACAAGCCCGACTAGCTCGCTGGAGAATCGGTGGCTTGCTTCAATAAACTTCTGGATCGAGCCATCTGTCGGGATCAACTGACCCTGGCACAGGGGCCAGTTCTGGCCGCAGCCATCGCCAGAAAACGAGATTCGGACAAAAGCGCCAAGGGCGATAACCAGAAGGTTATAGATGAGGACGACCCAGGCAAACTTCTTAAATCGGACCTGGTTCAACCCCCTGCCTCCGAAGCTGGGGTTAGGGAGGGATAGCTATGCTGAGATACGCTTGGGCAAATCGAAATCGCTAATTCTTTAGTGCGCGTTTCCAGCGGAACCATGTGGGATTAAGACCTTCCTCCGCGAAAGACTATACCTAGGCCCCGGCCAGATTTGGGAAGTGGACATTCGATACAAAAGCCACCGTTTTGGGTTACATTTCAGCGCACTTGGTTGTTCGTCGTCAAATCTGTGCAACGCGAAATGGCCATGAATTCCACTGTCATTCCGAACTCGGTGTGCGGAATCTAGTCTTGAGACTAATTGGTTTATGGTGGCTCAGCGAGTTAAGAATCGATCCAACACCAATTAGCCATCACGACAAGATTCCTCGTCGCCTCTGCTTCCCTCGGAATGGCAGGCGCCCCGATGGGCGAGAACCGTCAAAAAATCCAAATCAAAAATCTATGACTTCTTGATTTCACGTGGGTCTGTGAAATGCCCAGTGAGAGCCGTCGCCGCTGCAGTAGCTGGGCTAACCAAGTGCGTTCTCGACCCAGGCCCTTGCCTGCCTTCATATGGACGGTTGCTTGTGGAAGCGCTGCGCTCTAAGGGCCGCAGAATATCGCCGTTCATGCCCAGGCACATCGAGCAACCAGCGTGATGCCACTCAAAGCCAGCAGTCTTGAATATCTCGTTCAAACCTTCCTGCTCGGCAAGCTTCTTGACACTCTCACTCCCCGGTACGACCATTGCTCTCACTCCAGCAGCAACGTGGTGGCCCTTAACAACCGCCGCCGCTTCCCGCAGATCCTCAATGCGCGCGTTCGTGCAGGAACCGATAAACACCGTATTCACGGTGAGATCGCAGATGGCCATGCCAGGCTTCAGGCCCATATAGCCAAGCGCTCGTTCTTCACCCGCGTCCTTGGGGTTCGGGATCGCCTGGTCAATGTCAATGGTCATCGCCGGTGTGGTGCCCCAAGTGACTTGCGGCTTCAGAGTCGCGACATCCAGGGTTACGTGCCTGTCGTAATCCGCGGGATTCTCGGTCTTGAGCGTTCGCGCATGGGCGGCAAACCGTTCAAACGCTTCACCTTGTGGGGCGTAGGGCCGATTTCCGCTTGAGATGTAATCGAGCGTGGTCTGATCGGGTGCGATCATGCCTGCCTTCGCGCCCATCTCTATGGACATGTTGCAGATCGTCATTCGCCCGCTCATCGGCA
>JBBQMJ010000354.1:0-4101 GCA_038328815.1 Fimbriimonadales bacterium
GTCCGCGAGAGGCGCGCTCATAAGCACGTTCTGGATGTCGAGGTCACCTTCTCCACCAGGAGACTTAAGATTATCCGGCCGGGTGCCGGTACTCACCTTCACGATGTGAACGTTGGTGCCAGCGCCAGCGAGGGGAACCGGCAAGCCATAGGCTGCCGTCATCGGAGGAATGTTATTGATCTTGAATCCATCCCAGTTGGCGATGGCAATGTTTCGACCCTGGCCGTAGAAGCCACTCGAATATGCTGGTCCGCCACCGTAAAGCCCTCGGAAGAGGGGCGGGGTGAGCTGAGTCGTAGTGGCTCGGCGCTTGCCTTGGATCGAGCTGTCGATTCCGTCAACACTGAGGACTTTGTCCACCAAGTTTGCTGGCATCATGAGAGGCGTTGTGTTGGTACGAAGGACATCGACGGTGCCAGCATTCGAGACACGCGTCGTGTATCCAAGTCGCGTTTGGAACACAGTTTGAATTTTAGCAGCCGTTCCTTCGGCAAAGACTACCAAATTGTTCTTGCCGACGAGCGTCACGTTCAGGCCGCTTCCAACAAGGAAGCTGATCATCGCGTCAACGTCAGCCTGATCGGCGCCAAATCTCTCGCCAACTTCCTCAGGCGTGATGAACTGCCGATAGAGCAGAGAAGTTGGATTGCTTACGGCATCGGCAAAAGCTTGGAGGCCATCTGGATCCTTAAGCTTCAAGCTGATAACGACTTGTACGTTTTCCAGCGGGTTGATCGGCAATGTCATGCCCTGGCTGGCCAGCCGTACGGAATTCGGAACCTGAACTAGATTCGCGTTCTGTGCCAACGAGGCCGAGACGACGACGAGTGCAAGTGCTGAAGTAGCAAGAGGACGAAATGCCCTTTTTATATTGCGCTTGGGCGCGCGTGATTTAAATTGACCCATTTGTATGATTTCCTTCCGTCGCGTGCCGTCATTGGCTGGCGAACATAGGTAATTGATGTGAAGGGCCCGAAATGTGACGGATTAAATCCTTAGAAATTCCACAACGACCTTCTTGCTAAAATGCGGCATTTTCAAGCGGTTGCGTCGGTTACAGGTCACGGCCGGGCCACGGTGCTACAAGCCTTCACGCAAATAAATCCGCTAACACTATTGAAAAGCGCGCATGTTCGGGGCAAATATCGATCAGAATTTGCCGATGCCTCCGCGACGATACACGTGCCATCGCCTCTCGTCCCCGATCGTCATCGATGGGCGCCTTGACAAATCACAATGGCAAGAAGTTCAATGGTCCGAAGAGTTCGTAGACATCAAAGGGGATTCCATGCCAACGCCACCCCTTCGCACTCGCGTGAAAATGCTTTGGGATGATGAATTTATTTATGTTGGTGCCGAGTTAGAAGAGCCCCACGTCTGGGCAACTTTGATTGAGAAGAACAGCGTTATCTTCCAAGACAACGACTTTGAAATCTTCATCGATCCTGACGGAGACACCCTGCGTTACTACGAATTTGAAATCAACGCCGCAGGAACTATTTGGGAATTGATGCTGCCCCGGCCATACCGATTTGGTGGGGTGCCAGTTACCCCATGGAATAGACCCGGTTTAAAGAGCGCGGTATTCATCGACGGCACCCTAAATAACGCTTTGAGCGGATCGAAGGGATGGTCGGTTGAAGTAGCCATTCCATTTGCCGATCTACGTGAACTTGCCACAAGTGGATGTCCACCAAAACCCGGAGACGAATGGCGGATGAACTTCTCTAGGGTGGAATGGGACCACGAGATCATCGACGACCGCTTTGAGAAGATAGAAGGAACAGAGGAACATAACTGGGTCTGGTCGCCTCAGGGGGTTATCGACATGCACCGCCCCGAAATGTGGGGAATCGTCGAATTTAGCGGGTAACTTCCGGCGGTGCGCCTTACCCTCGTCTGCTTGTCTACGCTGATCGCAGGAGCCGCTGTGGCTCAAGATTTTGGCCCGATTTCGACGCGCAACCACCGGGCTATCGATCTACCCTTTCTTCGCTTTGATCCTCATACGGGCCTGGTGCCCTTTGGCCACTCTGAATGGGACCTCAGCATCACGAGTGCGAATGATTCGCGCCATCTCCCTGCCGAGGGCACGCCTATGGTCCTTGAAGACCAGGAAACGGAGCGACTCTTGGTGCGTTATCGCAAGGGACTGAAATGCGGAAATGAGCTGTCCGTCGAATTACCGCTACTGTCTAGAGGCGGCGGATTTATGGATTCGATCATTGAAGAATGGCATAAGAACGTGCTTCATTGGCTCGATCCTTTCCGCTCATCTCAGCCCTATGGACAAAGCAATGTGCAGGTGCCGGGCTCGTCTTTTGGTTCCGCTTCGGGGATTGGTGACCTGTCCGTCGGCTCGTCCCGTTCGCTCAATCGTCGCCTTGATGGAAGCATTGCCGCGAAGCTGCCAACTGGCGATGGGCACAAGCTTATGGGTAGCGGCGGATTGGAAGGCGGGATCGCTCTTAAGTATCGCCAAGCTTTGAGTGGCCGTTGGTCGCTTTACGGAATGTTGGGGCTAGTTGCGCAAAGCCCCGGAGATGCGCTTGATAGCGTCCGTGGCCTGGTCCATCAGGAGGCCCTAACGCTAACTTATCAGCCCAACTCTCTCGACAACTGGATCGTCCAGTGGCAGGGTGAGGCGTCCGCTGTAGTTACCGGCGACCCCGGCTCCGACTCAGCCCAGCGTGTGGTGACCTTTGGATATCAGCGAAAGGTGTCCAAGGGACGGATGCTTGAACTGAGCTTTACGGAAGACCGCGACCTGTTTAGTGGCAACTGGGAAGAAGGCGCCAACATAGGCCCCGACTTCACGATCCAAATCGGTTACAAGATCCGGCGGTAGCAGCAGAGGTAGTGGGAATGTCATTCCGAACTCCATGTGGAATCTAGCGCAATCGCTATTTGAATGCGGATTGGCCCGCTCACCAATGCCCCCTACCAAAGGCAATTAGCTGCTACATCGAGATCCCTTAAACGAGTTCGGAATGACAGCCAATAAGCACGTCACGCGTCACCTTTCACCTCAAAAAGCGGAAAGGCGCCGCTCCGAGCCGAAGCTCATTGCGACGCCAGTCCTAAACCCCTGGCGGGCATCCTTCTTACGAAGGCGCTCCGCTCGGAGCTGCCTGGTTTCCCTTCGTTTAGTTAGTCCCTTACGAGTCCAACTGCCCGAACGTCCACCAGACAATTTGGCCGACTGGTCGAAACGAGAGACGATGACATCTCTCGCTCTACGCTTGGCGGTTTCTTTTGTCATCTCTCCCGCCAAGGGAGCAGTCCTGCCTGACCGAACGATGCTAACTGCAAATACACTTGGTTCCGCAGCGCTACTTCCAAGGGACTCTAAGTCCAAGGCTTCCCTTGAGGTCGCGTTCAATCTAAAGCTCTGTCGAGCGGTCTTAATCCTGCTCGTCCCTCTCCTTGCGGATCGGAGGTGAAAGTCCTTCACCAGGTGCTTATCAAACTTTCTACTTTCTGCGTTAGGTGCCTTCCGCTTTCCAGTTACCCGGTCTGCAGGTCCTTTGCCTTCTGTTTCGGCTTGACAGGAATATACTACATGGTCTTAACAACTAATGCCAAGCCCATTTTTTGATTTTTTTCCACACACTAATGTGGAAAACTGGTGTACAAAACAACCGTGAACTTAGGTTCAAAATCGCCCTCAGATTCGCCCAGGTTCTCCGCAAACAATGTGGATAACTTCTACAAATAGTTTGTAAACTGTTAGTGGGGCGCTTAAGGGATAAGCGAGGAGCAGTTGAAACTACCGACGTCGTCTCTTCTTGACGGTATCGCCAGCCGAAGCAAAAGTCAACACGAACATCATGCCTGCGATGAGCCCGGCGCAAGACATCCCGCCGCGCCCGTTGTCATAAGTGGAAAGAGACCAAGCTGGAAACACCGTTGCCACAGGCTTATAGCCGGCGTAGGCAAGAAAGAAGAAGAGCGAAACCGCAAAACACAGAGTGATCAGCGCCCAACGAGCCATGTAATTGTGGGAACGTCTCATGCATGTGCGAAGTTGCAGACCCTCGAGTTACGGCGAATGCCCCGTCAGTTGGCCGGAAGCATCCCGCATCCCGCATCCCGCATCCC
>JBBQMJ010000355.1:0-4093 GCA_038328815.1 Fimbriimonadales bacterium
GACTGGGGATCCCTAAAGGGAGTTTGGAAGCTTCAACCGTTGAGCTTTTCGGCAGGGCGGGCTTCAACATCAAGATCAGCAGCCGCTCCTACTTCCCTTCCATCGACGATGTTGAGATCGAGTGCATGCTCATTCGGGCGCAGGAGATGGCGCGATACGTTGAGAAGGGCGTGCTCGACGTGGGCCTTACGGGCAGGGACTGGGTGGAGGAGTCTGGGGCCAATGTGCTTTCCGTGGCCGATCTCATTTACGCGCGTCAGAGCTTCGGCACTGTGAAGTGGGTGCTTGCTGTTCCCGAAGAATCGCCGATTCGGACGGTGAAGGACCTTGAAGGGAAGGTTGTGGCCACTGAACTGGTTGCACGAACCCAACGTTATTTGGCCGACAACGGGGTTACGGCAACAGTCGAGTTCAGTTGGGGAGCTACCGAGGTGAAGCCACCGATTCTCGCTGACGCGATCGTGGAGGTTACGGAGACGGGTTCGTCTTTACGGGCGAATCGGCTACGGGTCATTGAGACGGTGATGGAGTCCAACACCCAGCTCATTGTCAATAAAGCTTCTTGGGATGACGAGTGGAAGCGGCGGAAGATCGAGGACTTGAAGCTGTTGCTGGTTGGCGCGTTGGAGGCCGTGGGTAAGGTTGGACTCATATTGAATGTAGAGCGGAAGGACCTTGACGCGGTGTTGAAAGTGCTTCCAGCCCTGAAGCGGCCGACCGTTTCTCCCCTAAGCGAAGAGGGTTGGGTTGCGTTGAATACCATTCTGGAGGAAACCACTGTTCGCGACATCCTTCCGAGGCTGAAGGAGGCGGGGGCTTCGGGCATTGTGGAGTATCCGTTGAACAAGGTGGTCGTCTGATGGTTCCGATTCTTACGCCGGGTGAAGCACTCCTGCGGCTCCAGGGCCGTGAAGATGCCTCGCTTGCTGCGTTTGACGTTGTGGGGCCGATCATCGAAGATGTCCGGCGTCGGGGCGACGCGGCTCTTGTGGAATGGGCTCAGAAGTTGGATGGGCTGGGCCAATATCCGGTGCAAGTTGCTACCGGTGACATGGCGACGGCGTTGGCTGACGTTTCAAAAGAATTGCGATCTGCTCTTGAAACGGCTGCGGGAAACATAAGAAGGTTTGCCGAATTCCAGATGCCTGTCGACAAGGAAATCGAATTACAGCCGGGGCTGCGCGTCGGACAGGTCATCCGGCCACTGGAGACAATTGGCGCCTACGTTCCTGGCGGCGCTTACCCACTGCCATCCACCCTGCTGATGACGGTGATTCCCGCGCAGGTGGCAGGAGTCAGAAACATCTGCGTTACGAATCCTCGCCCAGCGAAGGAGACCCTCGCCGCGGGCGGGCTGCTGGGAGTCGATCGCTTCTTTCGAATTGGAGGCGCGCAGGCTGTTGCAGCGTTTGCTTTTGGTACGGAGACAGTGCCTAAAGTGGATCGGATCGTGGGGCCGGGCAACGTCTATGTTGCGGCGGCTAAGCGGCTACTCGCTGGTGAAGTAGCTATTGATTCGATTGCAGGTCCAAGCGAAGTCGTGATCGCTGCCGACGATGGCGACCCGAACTGGATTGCTGCCGACATGCTTGCTCAAGCTGAACACGATGCGGACGCTTCATCCATTTTCATTACGACTTCGCGGACACTTGGTGAGCAGGTTCAGATGGCTTTGGCATCGCAATTAGCTACTCTCCCGACGCGGGCCATTGCAGAGTCATCACTTCGTCATAACGGGGCTATCATCGTGACTTCTTCAACGGCCGAAAGCATGCAAATTGTGAACCAGATTGCGCCCGAGCACCTTTGCCTCTACGATTCATCCTTAATCTCCTCAGTTCAGAACGCGGGGAGCATCTTCCTTGGGCCGCGTAGCACGGAGTCACTTGGTGATTACGCGACAGGGCCAAACCACGTGCTGCCAACTGGTGGTCACGCGAGGAGCCGGGGCGGTCTGTCGGTGATGGACTTTATCAAAGTGATTACCTTTCAACAAGTTGAGGAGTCGGCATTGGTGATGCTTGCGCCAACCGTTGCGACGTTGGCGAGAGCTGAAGGACTTGAGGCCCATGCCCGCGCGGTGGAGGCGAGGCTGTGAGCAAGGTGGCGATCATCGACTACGGCGCTGGGAATTTACAGTCGGTTGTGAACGCGCTGAACTACCTCGGTGTTACTCCGATAGTGTCTGGCGAGGTGTCCGTGCTTGAAAAGGCTGACGCTCTGATTCTCCCTGGGGTCGGCCATTTTGGGCCGTTGACTGAGGCGTTGCACCGCGAGGACGCAGACGACGCGATCAAAGCCCACATTGCGGGAAACAAGCCGTTCCTGGGCATCTGCCTTGGGATGCAGGCGTTGTTTGAGGGAAGCGATGAGGCGCCGGATGCGCAGGCAATGGGGATTGCCAAAGGCTGGGTTCATAAGTTGAGCGGAGACGTCAAGGTCCCTCACATTGGATGGAACGAGGTTGCGGTTCGTGGCGAGACCCAACTGTTCAAAGGCATTCCTACTGAGCAATATTTTTACTTCGCGCATAGCTTTGCGGTGCCAGTTCTTAAAGAAACAGTTGGCATTTGTGAATATGGCGTGGTTGGTACGCTGTCCGCAGCATCTGCTCGGAGGCACCCTCACCCAGGTTCGAGGACTCACCGACCCTCTCCCGCAGAGCAGGCGAGGGGTTCTGAGGATGAAATACACGCCAAAGCCGAGTTCTCGGCGGCGATCGAAAGGGGCAATTTATCTGGCGTTCAATTTCATCCGGAGAAGTCGGGCGATGCTGGACTGCAGGTGCTTAAGAATTTTTTGGAGATCGCCAAGTGTTAGCCAAGCGCATCATCCCGTGCCTGGATGTTCGCGATGGACGTGTTGTGAAGGGGGTTCGCTTCGAAGGTCTGCGCGACGCGGGCGATCCGGTGGAGCTTGCCCAGCGCTACAACGATGAAGGCGCTGACGAACTTGTATTTCTGGATATTAGCGCCACTTTGGAAGGGCGGAAGACGATGGCTGATATCGTGAGGAAGATGGCTGAGAGGCTTTTCATCCCGTTGACTGTCGGGGGCGGCATCCGTTCAGTTGCTGACGCCAAGGCGTTGCTGCATGCGGGCGCAGACAAGGTGGGTGTAAATTCCGCCGCAGTTGAACGGCCTGAGTTGATTCGGGAACTAAGCGAAGGGTTCGGTTCCCAGGCTGTTGTTCTGGCGATTGACGCACGGTCCACTGGTGATGCATGGAGCGTGGTGACTCGTTCAGGCAGCTTCGATACGGGAATGGATGTAATAGATTGGGCAGTAATAGGGGCAAGGTTTGGGGCCGGAGAGATCCTTCTCACTTCGATGGACACTGATGGTGTCCGAGAGGGATTTGATTGCCCCCTGACGGCCGCAGTATCTGAGGCTACTACCATCCCGATCATCGCTTCGGGCGGCGGCGGGACCATCACGCATTTTTTCAGCGTTTTAACGGAAGGAAAGGCAGACGCTGCGCTTGCGGCGTCCGTCTTCCATTACAAGCAAATAGCGATCCGCGACTTGAAACAAGAGTTGGCCAACGGGGGCCTACCAATAAGGAGGACCCAATGATCATTCCATGCATCGACCTTCAAGACGGCAAGGTGGTGCAGCTTGTCAAAGGCGGTAAGCGAGCCATAGCCTTAGACGACCTTGACGAGGTTCTAAGCCGTTTCCAAGACTTCCCTCTGATACACGTCATCGACCTTGATGCGGCGATGAACAAGGGTTCGAACGCCGACCTTGTTAGGAAGATTGTGCAGCTTCGTCCAACGCGGGTTGGCGGAGGGATTCGCGAGCTCGACAAGGCACAGCAACTGATCGACCTGGGCGCTCGTCAGGTGATCATTGGCACTGCAGCATTTGAGGGGCAGTGGGTCAATGAGCCATTTTTGAGGTCCCTGAGGGCAGCGATAGGAATTGATCAGATCTGCGTCGCCCTGGACTGTAAGGGCGGAGTCGTTGCGATCAATGGCTGGAGCGAGACACTAACCGTGACGGCGGAGGCTGCAGTAGCCCACCTCTCACCCTTCTGCTCCAGCTTCCTTTGCACATATGTCGATAAGGAAGGCACGCTTGAAGGCACCGAT
>JBBQMJ010000356.1:0-4067 GCA_038328815.1 Fimbriimonadales bacterium
CTGTGGGGCTCGACGCCTTTCGAAGCGCATCTTATGACCAAAACGCCGGAGAAGCAGTTTGAGGCGTTCGCAAAGGCTGGTTGTAAGCGCATTATCTTTCACGAAGAAGCGACCCACCACGCACATCGCCTAGTGCTGGCATTGCACTCCGAAGGTCTTGAAGCCGGTATCGCGATCAATCCCGGTACACCAGCTTCCGCGGTTGAGCCGCTTTTGGGATTAGTAGAACTGGTCCTCGTGATGACGGTCAACCCCGGGTGGGGTGGACAGGAATTTATCGAGTCGTGCCTTGATAAGGTCCGGCATATCCGATCAATTGATCCCGTTGTCAGGATCGAGGTCGACGGCGGCATTGACCCGAAGACTCTGCCATGTGCCAGGAAAGCTGGTGCCGATACCTTCGTGGTGGGCAGTTGGCTTGCTAAGCAGACTTCGATCGCCGCAGGCGTGAAGGAACTGGCCTCGCTCTGCAAATGAAAAAGGCCCTTACTGCACTGGTTTTATTTGGCGTCTTAATGTTGCTGGCGTGGCCCTGGATATTGGGCAAACAGCCATCGCCGGAGCACCATCGAGCGCTACAGCTCTACTCCCTCAAGTTCGGGATTTACGTTTGCGCACTATTGATCGTGTTCTTTGCTAACGCCGCGCTCGCGTGGGTGGTTTGGAGGAAGGCTCGCGAGGAGTATCGCGAACAGGCCCTTAATAACATGAAGTTTCTGATCGAAGCGACATTGGCTGACCATAGGAAGGCGGATGAGAAAGACGGATCCTGATTCGCTCATGGCAGCGGCCATCGAACTCTCCTATAAGGGCTTACCTGCGCCGAACCCGCACGTCGGCTGCGTAATAGCTCAGGATGGCGAGATCGTTGGACAGGGTTGGCACGAATACTACGGTGGCCCCCACGCCGAAGCTGCTGCCCTTAGGGAGGCAGGTGAAAGGGCCTGCGGGGCGACTGCTTACGTCAGCTTAGAGCCATGCAATCACGCCGGTCTTACAGGACCTTGCACTGAAGCCCTCATTGCTGCGGGAATTACCAAAGTGGTCTTTGCCTGCGCTGACCCTAATCCCGTTGCGTCGGGCGGAGCGGCCAGATTGCGACAGGCTGGAATCGAGGTTGAGGGCGGGCTCCTTGCGGAATCCGCGCGGCTTGCGAATCTTAGGTTTCTTCGTTCCATCGAACTCGGCCGGCCGTACGTAATTCTGAAGGCGGCAATTAGTTTGGATGGACGAATCGCCCTGCCTTCCGGCGAGAGCAAATGGATCACGGGCGAAGAGGCTCGCGAGCGCGCCCATATTCAACGTGCTGAGGTAGGGGCTGTGATAGTCGGCCGCAACACTGTTGAAAAGGACAATCCAAGCCTTACGGCACGAGTCGATGGCGTCCACACTCAGCCACTCCGGGTCATCTTGGACCCGAACCATAAGCTGGGAGAGAATTACAAGGTCTTTTCTGACGGAGGGAAGACAATACGTGTCGTAAGGCCTGGTCTGGATGGCCTGGAGATCTCGTACTCGGCTCACGGTTTTGACTTGAGGGTCCTGCTTCAAAAATTATCCGAAATGGGCGTTAGATCCGTGCTAGTTGAAGGCGGTGCGGCGACCCTCGGCACCTACATGCAAGCTGATCTCGCTGATCGCCTTGAGCTATTCATAGCGCCGATTGTCCTTGGCGGCGGTCCATCTTGGATAGAGGGTTTCAGCGCGCCAGATCTTGCCAACGCTCCAAGGTTTTCGCCGGCCCTTTCCGCTCAACTTGACAATGGCGACCTTCACATGGCCCTCGATCGAACTTAGCTCTTAGCGCCTAAGGCCACCCTTCTCAGCCTGAGTATCTCCTGCGTTAGAAGTTCCTTAGAGTCGCCGACCTTTGGTAACGGGGCCGCCCGCCAAGCGTTGTAACTTATACAACCTGGGGAGGTTAGAGAAATGAACATCAAATCAATTGGAATGGGAGTCTTGGCGCTTGCGATCTGTTCCTATGCGCTCGCCGATGGCACGCACCTAACGATTCCAGCAAACACCGTAGTTCCTGTGGTCTTCCAAGAAAACTTAAGCTTCAAGGACAACCGAGTTGGCGATCATTTCACCACAACGGTCCGAAACGACAGAGACTTCCCGAAGGGAACTCGAATCGAGGGACGAATCCGAGATATTAAGGCGAAGAATGACGAGCATCCCGCGTATATGGACCTGGAGTTCACTCTGGTTATCATGCCAGATGGATCGAAGGCTCCGATTGATGCCGTGCCGATCAAAATGGACCTAAAGGGTATTTCGAAGGATCGCGATGGCCGCTATTCGGCAACTAAGAAGGGAGTCGGCGACGACAGAGCCGTTGTCGGTGGAGCTCTCGGTGGGCTGGTCCTTGGGTCGCTCATCAACAAACCGTTTGAAGGAGCGTTTCTCGGGAGCATCATCGGCATCATCGCATCCGAATCGCATAAGAACCAGGATAGCGACATCGTCCTAAAGCGTGGCGATGTTATGGGTGCGCTTATTGAGCGAGACTTCCGCGCGGATTCACAGGGCGGGAATGGCCAATACGACGATCGTGGCCCGCAGGACGGCCGAGATGATCGCCGCGACAGGGCCGATGGGCACAGGCCCGCACCCGTCGCAACCGACCCATCCGTTTTAAGGATTTCCTTCAAGGATAGCGACCTTAAATTCAACGACGACGCCAAGCCTTACAGACTGGACGATACCGTCATGGTTCCGCTAGAGAAAACGGCTGATCAGATGAACCTGACCATTGAGCGACTCTCAAACGGCGTCGTTCTCGTTGAAGCTGACGACTCAATGCTCAAGCTCGAACTTGATTCAAAGAATTATCGCTTGAATGGCAAACGCGGCACACTTTCTAAGGAAGCCGTGAACAAGGATGGTGTCATCTATGTCCCACTAGAGGCACTATCTCGCATGGACCTAGGACGAGTAGCTGTCAATGGCACGATTGTTGACAAGTAGGCGTTAGAAAATTTAGAAGATTTCTTTCCTCCCTCCCCCAAAGCCCCGTCTCTAGCCCTCAGAGCGGGGCTCCTCTTTTTTGGCTTGCGTAAAACTGTACATCCAAAAGGGATGTATAATACCTCCAACATGGAGGTAACCAATGGCTTTTAAAAGCGACCTTGACGCGCTCATTATGGGCGTGCTGCAGCAGAGCCCGGCGCATGGCTACGAAATAGCTCGGCGCGTACGCAAACTAAGCGCAAGCGCACTGGAACTAGGCGAAAACCGCCTCTACCCTTGCCTTAAGGCTCTTGAGGACGACGGATTGGTGAGCGCGGAATGGGATCCGCAGGAAGGGCGTCCGCCACGTAAGGTGTATCAATTGACGACTTCAGGGCGCACGGCCCTTGACGCCAAAAGGTCAGCCTGGGCGAAATTTTCTGAAGCTGTCGATACAATTCTTCAGCCGCAACTTGGCGAGGGGGTTAGAGATGGGAAGGCTTCTTAGCTGGTACCTCGTCGAGCTTGAGAACAAGCTTGATGCTCGCATGAACCTAGAGGAAAAGCATTCCTTGCTGTCTCAGGCCGAAGACCATATTTTGACTCTGACCGAGGAGCTTATGGCGGGCGGAATGGATGAGTCGACCGCGGAAAGAGCAGCAATACGTCGCTTTGGTGAATTCGAAACGCTAGCAGGTCCTGCGCCAGTTCGTGACCCTCGGGCAAGCTGGACGGCGCCGTTTCTTGTGATTCTTGGCGGATTTGCAGTCTTTGGCGCATCGATGTTCATTGGGTCGTATGAGGCGATTATCGTCTCAGCATGCCTCGGCGCAGCCTCTCTATTCATCTCAAGTGCTCTGTGTTGGCGCAAAGGTAGGTTGCCTGGATTGGGCTTTGGCCTTTTGCTTATGCTGGGCTTCGTCGGGATCTCAACAATTGCGGGTTTCAAGTTCATGGGTGCCGAGGTTGGCTTTGCAAAGCATGAAGACGCAACGAAGGTTGCCAAGCGAACCGCGGGCGGCGATGACTTCACCGCGATTAACCCGAAGGGCTATGTTCCGGCGCTGCGCCTCGACAGCGGCGAGATGGTGTCGGAGAATATCGCGATCCTCGAC
>JBBQMJ010000357.1:0-4066 GCA_038328815.1 Fimbriimonadales bacterium
CTCTGCTCAATGCTGGGGCGGACATCGAAAAGAAAGACGCGAAGGGGGAATCGCCCCTACGTCGGGCTGTGAATTGCCGGAAAGATGCGATGGTGGATTTCCTGTTGTCGCGCGGGGCAAATCCGCTGAGTCGGGATAAAAAAGGGCGCACGGCTCGTGACGCTGCCGCCCCCGGTGTTTGACATAATGAATTCTTGGCTCTGCAGCAGGTAGTGGATCACACAGACATCTTGAGCGTCTCCGGCGTAACAGTCCGGTTGGCTGAGGATTTCGCCAAAGACGGAAGTATTGCTGCAAAGAGCATCGGCATCGAGTTCGTCGAATCTACCAATCAATACCTGCTGTCGATTGGATTTGCTTCTGGACAACCAGGGTATGCGATAAAGGTCACGGAAGCTGTGGCGGGCCCACTTCCACAAAATGACGAGGCCGGCGAACTTTGCGCCGCTTTAGAGAGCGCAGCTGCTAAAGCAGGTGAGGTAATTTGCCACGAATTGTACGTAGACGCAGAGTCGGTTGTACATATGGTTTTCATGGCTCAGGCGTAACGCCAACGAAATGCCCGAATAAGAGCATTGGGCTCCTTTGTGTCTCCATCGGCAAGAAGCCTTAATAGGGGATTTACCCTTTCGCGGAGCCTTGGCTTGCTGACGGCTCCCGTATTCTCTAAGCGCTTTACTCCACAGAGGAAAGGTTGATATATAATTCAACTCTGGCGTTTGCCCACGCCTCCCCCCTCCAATGGGAAAGTGAATTTCGCGCCGGGCGGCAACGATCGTCGAACCGACTGTTCGAGCACCAAGCATAAGGAGGGAATGCGAAACCTGCTCGCAATGGAGGTTTGTTATGAAGTTGTCAGCACCGATTTACTACCTAAGGCGCAAAGCCCGGCTACTGTCCCGAGAGGAGACGATTTCGCTGCATGAAGCGCTTGATCGCATCGCTGCCGATGAGGGCTTTTCTAGTTGGAGCCTTCTTATTTCTAAGATGTCATCGGTCTCCCCTGCCAGGAAACTATATGCTCGTTTAGAACCTGGTGACCTGGTTCTGCTTGGCTCGCGCCCGGGGCACGGAAAGACCTTGATGAGCCTGGAGGTTGTGGTGGAAGCAATGAAGGCGGGAAACCGTGGCGTGTTCTTCACGCTTGAATTCACGGCGAAGGACGTCATGGATTGGTTCCGTCAGGTTGGAGCGGATGCGTCGCAATTTTCGGGGCTATTCGATTTCGATTGCTCGGACGCTATCAGCGCTGACTACATCATTTCACAGTTGGCTTCGGCGCAGGCCGGAACTCTTGTCGTTATCGATTATCTGCAGCTGTTGGACCAGCGGCGTGAAAACCCTGAGCTTTCTGCGCAGATCCGCGCTCTAAAGTCGTTCGCGCAGGCGAAAGGGCTCATTGTTGTGCTCATCTCGCAGATTGATCGGTCTTATGACCCGTCGGTAAGGTCGTGCCCGGACATTCGAGATGTTAGGATGCCCAACCCAGTGGATTTGAAGCTATTTGACAAGACCTGCTTCTTGAACGATGGCGAGGTCCGAGTTGCGGTTGCGCGGTAAGGATCGGTACCCATTGCGCGTGTAGGGGTACGATTTTCAAATGCTGACCGGGTCCTCGCCGATACTGGTGGCCGCCGATGTTCCAAGCACAGTTCGGTTCTACACGGGGGTGCTTGGGTTCACGTCGAGCTGGGTTTGGGGCGAGCCGCCAACCATTGGAGCGGCGACCTGGGGGACGGTCACAATCATGTTCAGCCAAATGCCGGACCTCGTTGGCAAGGTTGAAGGGCACGAGCACTGGCTCGATGTTGAAGACGTGAATGCCCTTCACGCGCTGCATTTGGAGCGTGGAGCGATGATTGTCTCCGACATTGAGGACAAGCCTTGGGGTCGCCGCGAGTATACGGTGCGCGATCCCAACGGCTATTACCTTCGGTTCGCTGGAGACGCTTCGTACGTCCCTGTGGCTCCGACGGCTTTCCCAACTGGTGTTGAAATCCTACGACGAAAGCCGACGCTTGAAGAGTACCAACAGGTAGTCGGCAGCGCTGTTTACAACAAGGCCGGCGCCTCTGGCGTCTTTGAGCGTTCTTGGGCGGGTGTTGTCGCCACCGATCCAGCTGGCGAAGTGATCGGCACTGTGCGCGTCATGTACGATGCGCCGGGCTGGTTCAGCATCTGGGATGTGGCCGTGTTGCCCGATTGGCAGGGACAGCGGATTGGGACGGCGATGATGGAGGCCGCTCTGGAAATCGTGCGCGAAGAGTCACCGGGCGCGTTTGTTTACCTTTTTACTTACAGGCACGAGTTTTATGAGCGGATTGGATTCGACAAGGGATCCGTCGATATTGTAAAGGTCTAATGTGCATGCGCACTTTTTACTCTCCCTACCCATTTTTGGTCGATGCCCGCCTCTAAGAGCCGGTCGCGGAGTTGCCCTGCGTGCTCTTGAACGTGCCGAATGTTCATGATCTGGTGATCTAACTTCGGCATCTTGTACCAGGGAATGCCGCATTCGCTCGCCGTGAGGTCCATAGCGTCAAGCTGGGGATCGACTTTTCGGTCAACGATGTCGAGATATTCGAGGATGTCCGGCTTGCTATAGGGCGTGGCGTCCAGCTTTTCGCGCTCGGCATCGCTCTCAACATCGTCCCGATGCTTGTCCCAAGCCTTGAAATCACTTTCCTTCTGCTCCATATACAAATGCGTGAAGAAGAGCGTGTGATAGGCGAGCCGCCAGAACTGCCTTGGCGGCGTGCCGCTATCCCACAGGGCTTCAGGACACGTTTCAACCACTTCCCGAAGCATTGCTAGAGCGGCGTGATATTGACCTTTGAGTGCATCTCGAACCTGATCCATTTGAGAATTATGCAGGAGGGTCGTTAGTCTCGTCCAGAATCGAAGAGAATTTCAAGACGAAGACTTACAAAAGCACCGACCTTGACTCCTTCGGCTTTCTGAACTAGCGTCTTGACGGGCACAAGATAGGTCCCGTCCGTTGGAAAGAGCGAGGTGGTGTATTCGGTTGCGCCGATTTGGACAACTACGGGAATCACACCCCAACCATAGGTGGCGCGGCTTGAGATGGCTTTGATCTCGGCTGCGATGTCCGCTGGCGCTGGTACGAAAACAAAAGGTGCGGGACCTCGCCAGTAAATCGCTTGGCCATCAAAATCCAGGATCATGTGGTCCTACTTGTCGCCCTGGTGGCGTCGCTTGGAACCCGCAGTTGGGCCATTACGTCATCGCAAGTCATTAGTTCTCGATTCTACTTTCGGGTGATGGTCGCGGGTCGTTCTTGCCTGAGTGAATGGGTCGTTAGAGCCTCCGCCTGCCGGGCTTGGGCTAGGTCGAAACGGAGTTCGACCCTCCCGGCGGAGCACTCCCACTGCATTTCCTGCGTACAATTGCTAACATAAAATGGATCGCTTCGAATGGGATGGATTGTTCGGGTCATTGGCGAAGACTCTGGACATCGTTTCAGGCTGGGCTCCGGAAGACCTTCTTGCTGGAGCGGTTCGCTGCGAGCAGTCTCGACACCGCACCTTGGCCCACCTTCGCGCGTGTCAGGAACAGTGGCTGGTCATCGTGGACGCATTCTTAGCGCGTGATAATCCGAGCGTTACCGTCCTGCACCCTTGGAGGAAGTTTGACCAAGGTGGCTACGCCGAATTGCTGTGGGACGACCACTTGGCGAAGTATCTTGAGGATCGGCGGCGATGGCTTCAGTTGCAGCACGTCGCGAATTGGAATCGAGGCGGGAAATGGAATCGCAAACCCGACACGGTTGGTGGTCTCACGAATCGGCTCGCCAACCATGAGGTGTATCACATCGAGAGACTACTCGTCGTCGGACATCGTGCCGCGCATCAAAAGGTAGGTGACTAGCTGGCCCGTGTGGTACCACTCGTGAGCGGCGAGATTCCGGATTATTTCACTTCGTGGACAGGCGTCCAGGCGCATGCCCTCCCACCAATGTTCGGGGTTGGGAACGAGTTCATCTAGCTCTTCTGCCTTGAAGGAATCAATGTAGGCGCAGGTTTCACACCTTAGACTTACCAAGACT
>JBBQMJ010000358.1:0-4026 GCA_038328815.1 Fimbriimonadales bacterium
TCCGCTCAACGAAGTTCCGCAGGCATTCGCGGGCTACGCCCCAAAACTTGTCGTCGCAGACGCTAGGGTCTGCGAGCGTATCGTCGTGGGCAAAGTAGCGGGCGTCGGGATACATCGTTTCCCAGCCCTTGGCTGGCTTGAATACAAGGCGGAAGACGACTTGGCAATCGGGATCAGCCTCGACGGACTTCTTAAGAAGATATGCGGCCATGCTGACACTTGCGTCTACAGAGGCGAGGTCAACCTCAAACTCAATCAGATGCGAGTGCAGGTGGATGCCAGCTTCGCCGGCCATTCGCAGTTCGTCGATAACCGTTGCTGCTTTCTTCTCATCCGAAGAGCTGCCAAAGAACATCATTGGCGGATAGACGCGGTGGTCCCGAACCAGGGTCGGAATGCCAGATCGCATTACAACTTGAGGCGCTTCTTCTGGCGTGGGGATAGTTGGCCGAACGGGTGCAGGCGGAGGAGGCTCCGGAAGTGCGATAACGACCGGCTTGGGCTCACGGGGAGTCCTTTCTCGTCTTTCTCGCTTTGCGGGTCTTTCTGTTGCAACAACCGTTTCTGTCGTACCTTCTGCTTCCTCGACGGGCGCTTCCTTACGACCGCGTCTGCCACGCCTTGCCCCGGATTTTTGCGGCGACTCGCTGGTTGCGCTTGTCGACTTCTCCTGGCGAGGTCGCCAAACGGGTATCGGTAAGTCGTCACCACCGACAGCGATGGGCTCATGAACGACGGCTTTAGTTGCCGCTGGCTTCGAAGCGGGCTTGGCAGCACGGCTTCGAGAGGTCTTAGCCTTTGTTTCAGATGGCTGTTCAACGCCTGAAACCGCAGCCGTCACGCTGTCAACAACCCTTTGCGTGGCATCGCTAAAAAGCTTGAATGGGCTTCGTCGCTTCTTTGCAACAGGCTCCGGAGCAGTTGCCACCGGTTTTTGCTTGCTGGTTTCTTCAGTTGTCGTTGTGGTCGTGTCGTTGTCTAATTTCTTTCGTGGCATGGTGTTAGGTTAAAAGCGTCTTCGAAGTAAGCAAGCACGTCAGCCGGACTGTCAATGATTAGGTCAGGCATTTCCGCTTCCAGAACTTCGCGTGGAGAGGATCCATAAGAGACGGCAATCGTTGCTACCGAGGCAGCTTTCGCGCAGCGAACGTCATAAACGGAATCGCCAATCATGAAAGATTCGCTAGGCTGAACGCCAAGCGCCTTGCATGCGGCGATTGCGCTGTCGGCCCAAGGCTTTGGCCGCTCGACGTCGGAGGCGCAAATGATTGCGTCAACGTGGTGAGAAAAATCAAAACTTTCGCGCAGCAGTTGTATCTCGTAAGAGTTCCTACTTGTCACGAGGGCTGTCTTTAGTCCAGCCCGTTGACAAGTCTCCAGCGCCTTAACTGCGTCTGGGTAGGGACTTTCAAGATCTTTGTGGTTGGCAAAGCAACTGATCGCATAACCGATCATTCGGGAATACTCGGCCTCTGTCGTTTCTTCAGGTGCAAAAAGCGTCATCTGCTGTCGCAGGGGCATTCCAATCAAACCGCGAATTTCGTCGTCGTCGGGCCGGTTGCCAAAGAGATGTTCAAATGCGTCCCCGAGACCTGCGACGATGGTTAAAACGCTGTCGATTAACGTGCCATCAACGTCAAAGAGCGCGGCCTTGCAAGTTGCGAGGTTGAGCGCACCAGACATTGCGATCAGTATGACAGATGTAAGGCATTCAACTTGCGCCAAGGCAATTGCGAATCACGCTATAAATACTTGGGGGCCGTACCGATACATAAGATGATCCGGGAAACCGGAGAGGAAAGCTATGCAAATTGCACCCAATTCGATCGCCCAGGCGATTGCACCGGAAACAGCGCCCGCTTCAAAGAGCGGACACTCTGGTTTCGATGCAACCCTGCAAGCGGAGCACAGCAAAGCCCAGGCGCCGCCTGGTAAGGAGCCGCCAATAAAGGCGAGCCCGCCTAACCCCGACGCTAAAACGGGTGGAGAGGTCGCGAACACAGAGCCTAATGCTCAATCGCAAAAACTGGACTCCCAACTTAAACAAAGCGCCGAGAAAGATACAGACTCAACTGGGTCTAAAGCTTTCACGAACACCACTCCAGGATCGTCGGCAGCTACCAAGGCACCCATCACCATTGATGGCGTCATCGTTGCCATGATGCCAGCGTTCTTGGCGCCGATTCAGCGACTCCCCATCGGACCGGTCTCCTCGATTGTGCCCACGGCTACCATGATTCCCCGAAGTGGTGGATCACAACCGACGAGCCCTGCCGGGTTGACGATAGCAAACTTCGACCCGCTTCCGGACGGAACGCCCATTGACACATTCACGCCTGTGGGGCTCCCAATTCCAATGCCTGCACAACCAACCGGTGGCAAAATCTCGCCCCCGCTTGTCATTGACATTCCCGCTAATACGCCCGTACTAAGTGGCGCGCCGAGCGGCAATAAATTTCTTGGCGCACAGGTTGTGATCGATCCCACGCTTGCCCTTGATCTTGGAATTAAAAAGGTGGTGGCGCCCACAGTATCTGGCGACGCAGCTTCAACGGTGGTGGCCCAAGCACCAGTATTGAACACCGCGGTAGCCGCCGTCGTAAGTGAACCCGTTGTGCTAGCGCAAGCTAACGCAAAACCAACTGCCGTTGATAATCAACCTGCATTACAGGGTGTCCCTACCGCGCAGCCTGAATCTCCTGCGGTTCAGGTAATTCAAGTTGCGGCGGCCGTGACAGATAACTCTAAAGCGGCAGTGACTCCGCAGCAGCCTGCGAAATCCGTTAAGGCAGACGCAAAATCTGAGAGGATTTCACTTGACCCCAATGCAGAGGCCAGCACTACGAAAGTGGTTTCTTCGGGTTCAGCAGGCCGACAGCTAGCTGACTCGAACTCGCAGGCGCAACCGCAGAGTCAAGCTGAATCGGCCCAAATTGCTGAAACGTCAGACGGACAGATTGGCAAAGTAGCCACAAAGATCACGGCAAATACGGATGCTGCAGTGAATGTCGTTTCAGGCAGCCAAGCCGGGCCGGCCAACGCCGACGCGGTTAAAGAGGCGAAGCCAATTGTCACGGTCAACTCGGCTCAAGCCGACCAGATCATTCGACAGACGTCAGATCGTATCGCGCTGCTTGCAGTGGCAAGATCTCACGAGGCGGTTACCATTCATCTCAGCCCACCCGATCTCGGTGACCTCACATTGGTCGTTCGGTCTGCTGGTGGAAAAGTGGACGCCGACATCACGGCAACGAACGACTCGGTAAGACAGGCGCTTCAGCAGCACGCCGGACAGCTAGGACATTCGCTCTCGCAGCGCGGTCTAGTGCTGACTTCGGTCAACGTTGGAACGCTTGGCAAGCACTCCCCGGAAGGCGATTCAACCGCTCGCCATAACGGACACGCTCACACAAATCAACAGCAACCAACCAACTTAACGCTTCCAAAAGAAGCGAAGACATTGGTTGGCCAGTCTCTACCCAAGGCTTCCGCCACGGGAGTTGATCTTAGGATCTAGGAGAAATCATGGCATTATCACCACTACTCGGAAACGCAGCCAATAGCGCCTTCTCAGGAAGAGTTGCCCCTGCGCCATCCTCGACCTTGGATATGGCGACATTCCTTAAGCTGATCACCGTTCAGATGAGCAGCCAGGATCCGCTTAACCCAGTCAGCGACTCGGAATTTGCCGCCCAGCTTGCACAGCTTGGTACAGTTCAGGGAATGGATAACTTGCAGAAAGCGGGCCAGGTTCAGATGGCCGCGTCACTGCTTGGCAAATCGGTCACCGCGAACAATCCAAACATTACAAGCACGGACACAAGCCCGATCATAACCGGCCGTGTGGTCAATATGACCAATCAAAGTGGCACCTACTATCTGGGGCTCATGAATTCGAGCGGAAATATAGTTAACGTATCCATGAACTCGATTCAGGCCGTCACTAACTAAGGCAATGGATAACAAGATACAAAACAATCAAATATCAGAGCTTCTAAGAGGGCAGGTCACTCCTACTCCGACCAA
>JBBQMJ010000359.1:0-3998 GCA_038328815.1 Fimbriimonadales bacterium
GTGTAAAACGGCGGTGTCACCGCGTCATCGCTTGGATCGTTTGCCTGCTGGTCACCAACATTAAGCTCTTCCTTGGCAATCAAACGTCCATCGTAGCGTCCTATGGACAGCCCGTCGTCACGTAAGAGTTCCTTGAAGAAGGCCCACTCTGGCACCCTTAAATGAGAGCCGAGGCAGTATTTCTTAGTGAGTCCCAGGTACTCGGCGAGCTTTACGGCAACAGCATCTTGCTCTTTTGCGCTCAGGCCCCCCCCTCGAAGGAGCGCGGGACCGTATTCTTCATCAGTCCACTTAGTCGCCTCATCGACGACCTGCTCGACGCTCTTGAAGCGCGCGGGGAGCTTGTGGTGATACCAGGCGCAAGCAGCCATTGACGGCAGAAATCCGATGTAAGTGGCATCATTGCCGCGCATGCCATCGAGCGTAAGAAAATTACTCGTGCCTGAGATACTGATGAATCCACTTAGGGCGATGCCCGTGTGAAACAGGCTATCGCTTAGCCCAGAACCGCGAATTCCACCGTAGCTTTCACCCGCGATGAAAAGAGGAGATTGCCAGCGATGATGCTCGGCAAGCCAGCCGCGAATAAATTCCGTAAATGCGGCGATATCGGGTCGCACACCAAAATACTTTTTACCAAGATCAGCCTTCGCCAGGCGGCTAAAGCCTGCGGCGGGCGCGTCGACGACTACGACGTCCGTAAAGTCCAGCCACGAATCCATGTTATCGACCGCTTCGTAAGGAGGCGCGGGGAGGCTGCCGTCATCGTTCATTGGGGCTCTCTTGGGACCCAACGCTCCCATGTGAAGCCACAACGTAGCGCTGCCAGGTCCACCGTTAAAAGCAAAAGTTACAGGCCTGTTCTTTGCGTTGGTGTGATCGTCGGTATAAGCGACGTAAAACATTCGGCACTCAACCTCGCCAGCATCGTTGCGTAGGGGGATTTGCGCGGCTGTAGCCGTGTAGTCAATCTTTCGCGACGGCAACGAGATGCTGTGCTTGGTGATCGACGTCGCAATCTCTATATTGTTCTCCGGCTTTGGTGGCACGGCCGGTGTCTGGGCTGGAGCTACCGCCTGTTGGAAGAGCATAGTCCCGAAGATCAAGGTGTTGAACATCGCACCAATTTACCATCGTGAATGGCTCCGTCTTCGTAAGTCCGGTAAATGGTCCAAGGAGGTGGACATGCGTCCGGCGCATCAAACCATCGAATCGCAGTATGGTAACTCAATGCTCGCCTCAATCGTGGCCCTCGTTGCCGTCAGTCCTCAAAAATTCCCGTTAACAGTCGAATCGATCATGCGGGGCTATTCACTCGTCGGCCATTCACCACGGAATCTTAAATGGTCTCCGGATGGCAAACAGCTTACATTCTCGTGGGCAAAGGCTGAAGGCTCAGCCGAACCTGTCTACCGCCAATACTTGGTAAACCTGGACGGCGCCGGGCTGAAGTTCGGCGATGACAAAGCATGGCCGGCAAAGCCCAAAACAGCTACGCCGGACAAGGAGCTGTATGTATCCGGAGGCGATTTCTACGTTCGTACGCCGGGCGGTACCCCGAAGAAGCTAATGTCGGCAATGGGCGTTGACTATGGAGCGTCGCTTGCACTAAAGGGCGAGGCAGTGGTCTTCCTCAAAGAGGGCAATCTCTTTCGACTGAACGTCGCTGACGGAGTCACGACAGAACTCTTACCAGCGTCAGAGTTACCGGCCTCCTCAACAGAACTAAGCCCTAATCAAGCGACTTTAGCTAAGGAACAGGCTGAGCTCTTTAAGGACATTCCTGAGTCACCGGCTGCTTCGGGTGAACCCTCAAAGCCGAAGCGCCGAAGAAGGGAAGGCAATTTCACGATCTCACCATCGGGCGACTATGCCGTCATCGACGAGGTTGAGACACCCGTGGGAGTCCGAACGGCGGAGGTCCCCAACTACATCTCAGCCAGCGGCTACACAGAGATGATCCCAACTTATGACAAGGTTGGCGACCGACAGCCGCAGAACAGGATTATTCTGGTCGACATCAAGAGTGGGAAGAAGACCGAGTTCACCACCCCGCGCCGAGGAAGCATTGGCCGCGTAGTTTGGTCGCCCGATAAGAAGCGCGCAGTGGCTTGGTCCTACTCCGAAGACAACAAGGATGGTTGGCTACTTGGTTTCGACTCAGAAACGCAGAAAGTCACGCAACTATGGGACGAGCATGATTCAGCGTGGACGCAAGGGCCAGGGTGGAAGGTTCTCGGCTGGCTGCCAGATAGCTCAAGGGTCTATTTCGAATCGGAAAGGACGGGGTTTGCCCATTTGATGACGATCGACCCATCTGGGCTTTCACCTAAGACGCTCACTTCCGGGCGATTTGAAGTCTCGGAAGCGCGGGTTGATGCCGACCGCAAGCGTTTCTTAATCATCTCAAGTGCCGGCAGCCCCTACAAACGCCATGTAGACGAGCTACCCTGCGATGGCGGCCCGATCCACAAGCTTGCAGATCTCTCTGCTGATGACAATGCCACCTTTGAAGTGGCGCCTAATGGCAAAGACATCGCCGTCGTAAAATCAGCGACAAACCGTCCGCCAGAGCTCTTCATCAACAACATCCAAGTCACCAAGAGTCCCACCGACGAGTGGTTTGCCGGGCCCTGGACCGATCCTCCAATCGTGATGATTCCGGCCCGCGATGGAGCCAAAGTTCCAGCTCGTCTATACAAGCCCAAGACTTGGAAGCCAGGTGGGCCTGCGGTCCTATTTGTGCACGGCGCCGGTTACTTGCAGAATGTTTTCAATGGTTGGAGCTACTACTATCGGGAGTTCATGTTCAACCACCTGCTCATGGACCATGGGTATGCCGTGCTCGATATGGATTACCGTGGCTCGGCCGGTTACGGGGCGGCGTGGCGAACCGCCATTTACAGGCACATGGGTGGGAAGGACCTTGACGACCAAGTTGATGGCGTCCATTGGCTCGAAAAGACCTTGGGCATTGACAAGAAGAGGGTAGGGATTTACGGCGGCAGCTACGGAGGGTTTATCACTCTCATGGCAATGTTCACGCAGCCAGGCGTGTTTCAGGCAGGTGCCGCGCTTAGGCCAGTAAGCGACTGGGCAAATTACAATCACGGCTACACCTCGGACATCCTGAACTTGCCCCAAAACGATAAGGAAGCCTATCGGCGTAGCTCGCCAATCTATTTTGCCAACGGCTTGAAAGGTTCGTTGCTGATCTGCCATGGCATGGTGGATACCAACGTGCACTTCCAGGATACGGTACGGCTAGTCGAACGCCTAATTGAGTTGAGAAAAAGGAACTGGGAAGTCGCGCCCTATCCTATCGAAGACCACGGCTTTACAATGCCAAGCAGCTGGATCGACGAATACTCCAGGATTCTCGCCCTATTTGACCGGGTCATTGGGCCTGGCTACCGTAAACGCTAGCGGATTTTGCTGTTGGCGCCATGCGGCTAAGGATAGACGCCCGAAAATTAGGATGCCTGGAAGAGACGCCATTGATCGGGAACACCTTTCAAATCGGTCAGGCCTACATCCACAAATCGTATTCCTGAGCCCGAGGACAGGTCTCGAACAGTACTCGACACCTTCACCGTTCCCGGTTCGGCGGAAGACATTACTCGAGCGCCGATGTGGACCGCTATTCCGCCAACGTTATCGCCCATCAATTCGCATTCGCCGGTGTGTACACCGGCACGCACCTGGATTCCAAGGAGCTTTACTGCCTCGGCAATTGCAAGTGCGCAATGGACTGCCCGCGCTGGCCCATCAAATGTGGCGAGAAACCCGTCTCCGGCAGTATTCGTTTCCCTGCCTCTGAATCTGCCCAGTTCCTTCCGCACGACCGTGTAGTACAAATCCAGCGTATCCTTCCAAACCCGATCACCTAGTTCCGTCGCCCGTTCCGTAGAACTGACGATATCAAGAAAAAGAACGGTAGCGAGAACCCGATCGGCGCCGGCAGGCGGGCGCTCTCCCGTGACAAATTCTTCGATGTC
>JBBQMJ010000360.1:0-3989 GCA_038328815.1 Fimbriimonadales bacterium
TTTCGAGGATCGAATCCTCTGGATGAAGGCGCTTCACGAGAAGATGCCATCGGCTGATACTAGCCGGGTCGGCGTTTTTGGCACTTCTGCGGGTGGGCAAAGTTCCACGGGCGCAGTACTTTTCCATCCCGAATTCTACAAAGCGGCCGTGTCCTCATGTGGATGTCAAGACAACAGACTTGACAAGATTTGGTGGAACGAGCAGTGGATGGGGTTAATGGGGCCGCACTATGCTGCGCAGTCGAACATCACGAACGCTGCAAATCTCAAGGGCCACCTCATGCTCATTGTTGGAGAACTCGATACCAACGTTCCGCCGGAATCCACCTATCGGCTTAGCGACGCGTTAATAAGGTCCAACAAAGAGTTTGACCTCGTCGTCATAACGAACAGCGATCACACAAGTGGCGGTGCATACGGGGAGCATAAGCGACGGGATTTCTTTGTGAAACATCTTATTGGTCTGGACCCGCCGCCTTGGAACGGATAGTGGCGGACGCCGTGCCCGCCTAGCGCCGGAACATATTGTATACTCATGGATGTTGCAGAGGCGTTTTATACCAGCGCAAGCAGGTTCAGGCGCATCTTTCGGCGCGAAGCTGTGTTAAGTTTCGCGCGCTCCATAGGGCCGCTAAGTGTAGGTCTGCGGGTAACATAAGAAATAATTAAAGGTTAAACCTTTGAACTTTGATAGTGTCAATCTTCGTCGGTTACAAAACAGATGCCTAAGTCAAACAAAAATGTCCCGCAAGATTTTGCGATTTCAGCGTACGTAAAGTTGATCCGTACGGGGGAAGCTCTGCATGCCGAAGTGAGCAGGGGACTTGCGTTAGAAGGCCTTACTGCGAGCCAGTTCAGCACGCTCAAGGTTTTGAAGTTACGCGGCGCGATACCTCAAAAGGATATTGCCACCTATCTCCTAAAAACCGGAGGCAACGTCACTGTTGTCGTCGATAACCTGGAAAGGGAGGGGTTAGTTACCCGTACCCGCGGGGTGGACGACCGTCGCCTCGTACTGGTTGCTCTTTCGCCTACTGGCGAACAGTTGTTTGATCGGATTTATCCTGCCCATTTGCAGCGGATTCGGCGCGCTATGGCCCCCCTTGATCAGCCTGGCTTGGACTCGCTTCTTTCGGTGCTTGAAGAGCTGCATCCCACGATTGCCGAGCCCCTGTGCTCAACAGTCGCCGCCGATGAAGTTGAGCCTACGCAGCAGACAGGTTAGGTTCTTCATGGGAACGCGACGTCTGGCAATATTCATAGGCCTAGCTCTTACGGCCTCGCTAAGTGCATCCGATCACTCCAAGATCATAGCTATCGACCCTCCTGAGGACGGTTTCTTTGCAAAGCGACTCGATTGCGGCGGCATTATCATTAAGGCGCCCTCAGCGGTTTCGGATGCTGCGATGTTGGAGGCCAAACGCCGTATCGACACGTTGTTGAGGCACCTCCCGGACGCCCGACGCAACATGGTCAAGGCTGGCGCGGAACTTCACATCATTGGCAAAGACCAGGTCACTTCCGATCTGCCAGAGTTTCGGGACTTTAAGGGCAAGCCGTTCGATGGCAAACTAACGATTGACGAGCGGACGAGGGGAATGGGTGGCCGCGAATCTTCATGCGGGGAAGAGAATCTTCTAAAACTGCCCACGGACCGCTACAACGGACGTGATATCTGTTCTCACGAATTTTCCCATGGCTTGCAAGGTGTTGGACTGCCGGAAGAGATCAATGCTCAGTTCGCGGCTCAGTTGAAGAAGTCGGTTGCGGCCGGCAAGTGGGTTGGAGCCTATGCCGCGTCCAATCCCTTTGAGTTTTTTGCCGAACTTACCATGTGGTATTTCGGGACCCATGGGGACCTTCACATGACGGGCGAGAAACCTGGCAACGGCCCTGAAGGACTCAAGAAATACGATCCTGAGGCATTCACTCTTTTTGATGACCTGTATTCTGGGCGAATGAAAGTTGGCTCCATTAAGTGGGCCGAGCTTCAACCTCAAGATCCTGAAAAAACGCTTGCGAATCCCAAGCCCGAGCGTTGGGGTGATAATCTCCTTAGAATAGAGAACAAGACGCGCAAGACAATTACCTTGAGCTCCTCTGCGATGACTGATGGAGTTCCTGCGACGAGGCACATCATTGCTCCGGGCACCGCAAAAGTGCTAGAAGTTACACCGCTTAGCGTCTGGATCGTTCAAACTGATATAGATAGAGTTTCATTTATCTCCACAGCTAAGTTTGGAATCGCAGAAATTCGAGAAAGACATGCTCGCCGATAAGGTCCTGTTAGAAAGCTATATAGGGGGTTCGTTTCACCATGCTTCTGAACAAACAGAAGTCGTGAGCAGCCCGACGAACTCCTCAGACGTCATTGGCGAAGCTCCTGTGGGTGAAGGAAGCGCGATTGACCATGCAATGGCGGCGGCGCGAGACGCGCAAGCGGGGTGGGCTCGAGCGTCCGCATCCGAACGCGCAGAAGCTCTTTATCGATGGGCGGACAGCATCAAAGCCCATTCCCAAGAGTTGTCCAACGCGATTGTTCGGGAGGTTGGTAAGCCTGTCGGCGAGGCGCAAGGCGAAGTAACTCGCTGTATTTCAATCCTTCGCTACTATGCGGGCGAGGCTGTGCGAGAAATCGGAGAACTCATTCCATCCCTGAGCGGCAAAGCCATTCAGTATTCCGTTCGGATGCCCCTTGGCGTTGTCGGTCTAGTGACACCCTGGAACTTTCCTGCCGCCATACCCATTTGGAAAGCGGCTCCTGCAATCGCCCTTGGCAACGCGGTTGTACTCAAACCCTCTGAGTTTTCTTCCTATGTTTCTACCTTGTTGGCCAAAACGAGCCGCGAGGCGGGCCTGCCCGCTGGCGTCTTTAATGTTGTTTTGGGCCGAGGGGATCGGATCGGCGGAGCGCTACTTGACCATGCCGAACTGAATGGTGTAAGTTTTACAGGATCTAGCAAGGTTGGCAAGTACGTGGCGCAAGCCTGCGCGGCCCGTAATATTCCATTCCAGACCGAAATGGGTGGCAAAAATGTCGCCATCGTTTTGGCGGATGCCGACATCGCGCGAGCTGCAAGTCTGGTCGCCGCGGGGGCAATGCGCTTTGCCGGCCAAAAATGCACCGCAACCAGCCGCGTCATTGTGGAGCGATCCATTCGCGAACCGTTTCTTAAGGCTCTCAAGGCTGCAATCGAGGCTTTACCAGTAGGAGATCCGGCCGATGCAACCACTGCCGTGGGTCCCGTTATCTCACAACGGTCCCGAGCGGCACTTGAATCTGTCGTTTGCGCTGCTGAAGGCGAGTGCTTCTACTCGGGGATCGTTCCCGGAGGAAAGCTTCAAAATGGTAACTTCGTGGCGCCAACCGTCTTTACCGACGTGCCCGTGGACTCCAAACTAGCCCAAGACGAATTGTTCGGGCCCGTGCTTGCCGTGTTTGACGCGATGGACTTGGAACACGCCATCTCCGTGGCCAATGGAACGCGATATGGCCTTAGCGCTTCCCTCTTCACTTCCGATCTGGGATCGGCGGTGCAGTATGTGCATCGCATCGAAGCAGGCATGGTGCGGGTCAATGCGGACACCACTGGGGTCGATCTCCACGCGCCTTTCGGCGGTACGAAGGGATCAAGCTCGCACTCCCGCGAGCAGGGCTCGGCTGCGCGACATTTCTATACGGAATTGAAGACCGTTCAGATTGAGCCCTAGGGCTTAGCTCGGCCTTGTTCGGATGCCTTCCTGAATTACGAGAACAGCTGCATCCCGCTTGGGACCCGAAAGTTCGAGCCTTGGCGGCCGGACCAGCTCTGTGCCCATATCCACAAACTGCTGAGTTAGTTTGATGAGGTGGACAAACTCAGGCACTGTGTCGAGTCTGAGAAGAGGCAAGAACCATTTGTAAAGACGGTCGGCCTCATCCCATTTTCCTGCCATGCATAGGTCGAATAGCTGTACCGATTCCACGGGGAAGGCATTCACAAGTCCCG
>JBBQMJ010000361.1:0-3971 GCA_038328815.1 Fimbriimonadales bacterium
TGGCCAACTTCGGTCGATAAAGATTTCAACGAGAAGCTCTGGTCCTTCCTTTCGAAGTATAAGTTGAACTAGTTTGCAAGAGCCTTTCCATATTCCGGCATAGTTGCCCGCCGTAACAGTCACAATTAGGCGCATGGTTTCGGGTAATTAAAGCTGTGGCTATGCGATATCAGGATCAGATCGTAAAAGTGACCCAGAAGGCGCTTGATGATGTCTGCCGCGCAGCCTTGGCGGTGCCTGCTGACAAGCTAGAGTGGTGCCCAACGGGCAAGATGCGTTCGGTGCTGAACCAGATGCAAGAGATTGCGGTGTCAGCGACGTTCTTTATGCCTCTCATCAAGACGGGCGTCGCGCCTGAATTTGACGCCGAGGCGCGCAGGAAGGCGACGGAATTGCAGCGCTCCTTTGACACGCTGGACAAATGCATCGACGAAGCCCGACGCACGGTGGCGGTTCTATGCCAGGCAATAGGCGCTGTGCCCGATGCTCAGTTAGAAACGGAAGTGGTGGTGCCCTTCGGCGGAGGAGTGGTCATGACAGCCGCTGACGTTCTTGGTACGGCGGCCTGGAACATGACTTACCACCTTGGCCAGATTAACCAGATTCAACTCATGCTGGGCGACATGCAGATGCATTAAGTTTTGAATTACACCAAGCTGGCTTGACTGGCGATGGAGTAGGCGCCTGATGGCAATGTGAAGTAGAAGGTGGCGCCTTCTCCAACGTGCGACTCGGCCCAGACTCTTCCGCCGTGACGTTCGACAATTCGCTTTACGGAGGCCAAGCCTATGCCGGATCCCGGAAATTCGTCTGGCTTGTGGAGTCGCTCAAAGGTGCCGAAGAGTTTGGCGATGTGGGCCATATCGAAGCCGACGCCATTATCCTTTACGAAGAATCCTGTCGTCCGGACTCCGTCCGAGAAGGAGCCGATGGATATTTGGGTTGACTCTCGCGGGTCTGTGAACTTCCAGGCGTTCTCAAGCAGGTTCTGCAGGACGACCGCAATAAGGCGCTCATCACCAACCGCGGTAAGCCCATCTTCAATTTCGATTTGCGCCTTACGGCTTGGGTTTCTGGTCTGAAGCGACGTTGCGATCTCGTTTGCGAGGCTGGTCACGTCGATGTCGTCGCGATGGAGTTCCACCCGTGATAGCCGCGCAAGGTCGAGTAGGCCATCAATAAGTTCAGCCATTTTGAGGCTATTTTCTTTAATCCTGCTTAGGTACAGGCTCGCATCTGGGCTTACATTGCCTTTGAAGTCGTCCTGCAGCATTTGCGCGTACCCGCCCATGGCGCGAAGAGGGGCTCTTAGGTCGTGGGCGACAGTGTAGGAAAAGGACTCGAGGTCATCTATGGTGCGCCGAAGGTCTCGGGTGCGCTCGCTTACCCAACGCTCCAGAGTTGCGTTGATACTCTTCATCGTCTCCTCGGCGACCTTACGATCCTCCATGTCGATGCATGAGCCGATATAACCAAGGAAATCGCCGTTGGAATCAAATCTTGGAATGCCACGGTCCAAGAACCAGCGGTAAATTCCGTCTGCTCTCTTTAAGCGGTACTCCATTTCGAATGGCTTACGCGCATCGAAGGCCTCGTTGTAGGTTGTGAGGCAGCCGTCAAGGTCTTCGGTGAAGACTCCTTCAGCCCAGCCATCGCCGATTTGCTGCTCCATCGACCGCCCGGCATAGTCCAGCCAGGGTTTGTTAAACCAGGTGTATTTTTTGTCCGGGCCAGAGACCCAAAGGAGCACTGGCGCGATGTCGGCCATTACTCTGAAGCGGTGCTCGGTTTCAAACAGCGCTGCTTCGGCGTGCATCCGCAAGCTGATATCTTCGCTCGCGACGACAGCTCCCACGATCTCTCCTCGCGATCCGCGCAATGGGATGGCCGAGTTGAGCAGCGTGATCCTTCGCCCATCGTCAGAAGTGCACTCAGTGATCTCATTTAGGGTGGTGGTCCCTCCTTTGAGGGCGCTGCGGGCGACATTGGCGAGGTTGGACTGCTCGTCAAAGTAGTTATTGTCGACCTCTGTGAACAAGGGCTTCGAAGGCCCCGTCGTTTTCTCCCCAGCTGGATTTGCAAGCAGGATCTTTCCTTGGGTATCTAGTAGCCACACCCCTACCGGCAATACATCGAGAACTGTGGCAAGCTGATGCTCCCGATCCGCAAGCGCCTGTTCGGTTCTCTTTCGGACTTCAATCTCCGAGAGGGCGGCTTCCCTTGAATTGGCCGTTATCAAGGTTAGAGAGAACAGCAGTGCGCTGATCATGAACCCTGCGATTAGGATCTCTCGAGCAAGGGGCAGATCCGAGAGTTGCTGCAGTTCAGGAGTGTCATGGTAACGAACCGTCATGACGCGATCCCCTAGGGAGACCGTTGAGTCGGTCCAGAAACGCGGATGCCAGCCAAAATCGTCGGGTTGGCTCGTGTATATCTTGTTTGCTTCGTCTGGTGTGCCGACGTAGAGGCTAAAGGCTATTGGCGGGTGATCGCTGACTTTCTCGACTCCGGCAACGAAGCGGGCGCCGCGAAACGCGAGATAGACGAGTCCGAAGGGAACTTGCTTGTTGCTTGGCCCCTGAAAGACCGGCAAGAAAATAATAAAGCCAGGTTCAGGGGGCACTTGGGAACCCCCCTTTGCGCCAAGCATGACCTTCTTTGTAGTCGTTATTTTGCGCGTGGCTAACGCGGTCCTCATTGCTAAGAAGCGGGCATCTTCGAAGGCCATATTGAATCCAAGCAATCCTGGATTTGTCCCATTGCCCTGTGACATGAGAACGACCGGCGCCTCGAACTCGCGATTGGCTTTCGGCCAAACCTTAAAGCCTGGCGCGCTTCGAGCCATCGCCTCATTAAATGCTTGTTCGGATTTAGGCCCAACATATCTGACGAAGCCCATACCTTGCAGCCCAGGATAGCTGTTCTCAAGTTCGAGGGACGTCACATAGCGCGCGAACTCATCTGTCGTGACGTTGTAATCGCTTGCAAAGAGGCCCGTGACGCCCCGGCCGAGTGTGAGGTAGTTGTCAACCTGACCTTTGATGTTCTGGTTCGTCTGGGAGACGAGTTGGTCGAACCTGCTCTTCTCTTTAGTGTCCCAAGAGGTTTGGACGAAGGCGGCAATTGCCAAGCTGGAGGCGACGCCGATCATCAGGACCGCCGCTGGAAGGATGTACGTCCTTAATTTTAGCTTCGACTTCGAAGAACTCTCTGGCATGCTGCCTCAATCTAAGTCTACGAAATGTTTCTTGTTGTTCCAAAGGGTAGGGAGGAAATAGGAGTAAAGGAAGTGGGAATTAGGAAGTCGGGCAGGGGACTGCTAGACGGGAGGAAACTCTGAATCCTTACTCCTTTTGTTCCCAATTCCTAGTTCCTTAGCCTATCCAGCTAACAGCTGTACGCGGTCCTATTTCGACTGGCACGGAAAGATTAAGACGAATTAGAAAACTGGTAAGAATCGCCTTTCTCTCAACATTCCCAACATTCTCCCCGTTTAGCCTTGACATTAGGGGACCTCGCTGGTATCATCTCTCTTTGCTGCTGACCCCTAAGACGGGTTTGTGGCCAGCGTAAAAGCTCTTTGACAGTTGCATAGCGATGTAGTTAGAAACACATATCGAGCACTCGGTAAAGCGAGAGTATTGAAGCTTAAGAGGGTGTACGACGAATGCCTAGGGACAAGTTGCCGAAGAAGGACGCGTAAGCGGCGAAACGCTCCGGGGAGCTGCACAGAAGTGTTGATCCGGAGATATCCGAATGGGGAAACCCAGTTAGAGTAATGTCTAGCTATCCATCGCTGAATAAATAGGCGTTGAGAAGGGAACCGGGTGAACTGAAACATCTAAGTAACCCGAGGAAAAGAAATCGAAGAGATTCCGTTAGTAGCGGCGAGCGAAAGCGGATGAGGCCAAACCCAGGGGTGCCGCGAGCGACGCCCCAATCTGGCCGATTTCGCTGCGCGGGCCGGTCGC
>JBBQMJ010000362.1:0-3967 GCA_038328815.1 Fimbriimonadales bacterium
GCCGCGAGTGGCCGATTTATGGGCAGCACACGATCATCGGCAGGAGCGAGACAGCAACCATCCCGATCTTTGGCGACCCTTCTCTCCAGCCTTTCCACGCGACCATCAGCAACCAGGGCGGCGCTTATTTCATCACCGATGGCGGTGGTGGCGTACTCGTAAACGGGCAGCCCGTGGCTCAGGGACCGCTATTCTCTGGGTCAACGATTCAGCTTGGGCAGACGGTGTTGCAGTTCCTTATGAAGGATGGCCGCGCTCCTGCGATGGGGCCGGAAGTTTACGGCACGCCTTCATACCCAATGGGTCAGCAGCCACCGGCCGCTTATCAGCCACATCCGCCTTATCAACCGCCACCGGGGATGCAACCGAGTCAGGCGTCGCAACCAACGGTCATGGCTCCACAGTCAACTTCCTCGCCGACCGTCATGACGCAAGCCCAGCCTGCCGGGTTTACTCTTGTTGCTACTGATGGTCCGTTGACCGGGCAGCGATTCCCAGTTACGCAGCCATTTGAAGTTGGCCGCGATTGCCCAACCGTCCCCATGGCCTTCGATACCTCTGTCTCACGCAGGCACGCGATGATCGCTCCTGATCCGAATGGCGTTTCAGTCAATGACTTAGGCAGCACAAATGGCGTCTTCATTAACGGGCAGCGCGCGCAGGGCGGCATTCTTACGCCGGGAACGCTCTTGAAGATCGGCGCAACCACTTTTCGAATCGAATAGACATACAATAGGACTAAGAAATGGACCCCACCCAGCGAATTGACCCCAACAAGACCATGCTCTCCGGCGTGCCCGACTTTAGCGACCCGCTAAAGACGCAGGCGATGCCCGGCTTTGATCCACTCGCCGACTTCAACAAGACGAGCGCGATGGACCCGGCTATGTTTGGCGGCAAGTCGCTGAAAATCGACATCATTCCGGGGCGAACTGCGTCCATGGCCAATGGTCCCGCCCGCGAGCAGTTCTTGGTGGAGTTCACTGCTGTAGGCAATCCGATGGGTGGCGTCGCTGGGACGCGGACACCTTTGAATTTGTGCCTCGTCATCGATCGATCCGGTTCGATGGAAGGCCCGCCGCTTGACTATGTGAAGCAAGCCTGCGCCCACGTGGTGGATTTGCTGACTCCGAACGACGTTCTCAGCATCGTCACTTTTGAGGAAGTCGTTGAAGTGCTGATGCCTGCCCAGAGGGTGACCAATAAGCAGCTTATCAAGGACGGCATTATGCGCCTGATGCCGGGCAACACGACCAATCTGTACGATGGCCTTTCTCTGGCTTTGCAGCAGGTGCTTTCCTTGAACGATCCCGGCCGGGCAACACGTTTGATCGTTCTTACCGACGGCGATCCTACGGCAGGAATCAAGGATCACTCGTCGTTGGTTACCCATGCGGGCGAGATAAAGAGCCGCGGCATTACGGTCACGTTCCTAGGCTTCGGGCCTGACTACAACGAAGAGCTTTTGGCTTCCATGGCGAAGCGCGCCGGTGGAAATTACTACTACATCCATCGGCCTGACCTCATTCCTGAAGTCTTCAGAACGGAGCTTGAGAAGCTGATGACGGTTGTCGCGCAGAACTTACGGCTTGACGTGAAGTTGGCGCGCTGGGTGTCTTGCCGATCGCCGCAGCAGGCGGCGCAGAGCTCGGAGTTCACGGTACAGCTTACGGACTTGGAGCGCGGGTCTAGCATCCAACAGGTGTTCGACTTCGAGATGTCCAACCACCCGCTTGGCCATTACCGCGTGGCTTCCGGGAAGTTGAGCTTTGACGACACGGCGAATGGCCGGACCGAAGTGATTGATCTCGACTTCATTCTGGAGTTCACGGCAGATTCGGCGGCGTATTCGGTCGCCCAAGACCCAAGGGTCAAGCAGGCGGCGCAGATTGTTCAGGCTTCCAAGGCGGTCGAGAAGACGATTCTTGGCATGAAATCGGGTGTCTTGACGCAGATGGGCGCCGTTGCCGAGCTGCAGAAGACGCAGGCATTGCTGCTTGGCGAGGGTCGAACGGCTGAGGCGCAGGAAGTTACGATGGCCTTGCGAGCATTGCAGAGTGGCGATTCAAGCCAGGCCGAGAAGACCCTGATGGGCACGATGTTCAACCTTGATCAGGGCAAGAAGCAGTAGCGCAAGGGAGTTCAATTCGCTGAGAAAACGAACGACATCTATTTACTCCAGGGCATTTTGGCTGAGCGCGGTAGCCGTCAGTTTGTTGACGGGATTCACGCAAGCCAAGAAACTAGAGGGCTCCAAAGTCGACTACCTATTCGCCAATGACAAATTTGTGGCCGAATACCCTAACGGTGACATCATCGCGGAAACGAATCTGAAGTCCATTCTTGACAATGCTCACGTCGACTGGGGTTGTGGTTGCTCTGTCACCTGTGATGTGTTTGTCGCACCAAGTGACTTCGAAAAGGCCAAACGTGCGATTCGAAAATATGCTCCTGAAGTCTCGCTCGACCATCCGCAAAAGGCAAAGCCACGCAGATATGTCGAGCTCAAGAACCTGCATTTGACACCGTCCGACTTGTGGAAGACGAAGTTGCCTTTTGCGAATGCATGCGGAGAAGAGCTTGCCAAGGAGCCCTCTTTTAAGGGTTATTCTGTCTCGGACGTGAGATATAGCTCTCGAAAATATTGGGAAGGGAAGAAGAGGGCTGACGGCTATGACGTTGATGTTCTTCTATCTTCGGAAAAGGAACCGAATTCAGTTGGTGTTTACGACCTCGAATACCTCCAAAATGGACAGAAAGCTGGGCGACTCAATTGGAAGCTAATTGAGATGTTCGTTCCGAACCCACGCTGGCCATTTGTGAGATAGCGAGGGCGCAGTATTGGCGAAGGCAGGACCGCGGAGGCTCAGGAAGTCACAATGGCGCTACGAACATTGCAGAGTGGCGATTCAAGTCAGGCGGAGAAGACCCTGATGGGCGCGATGTTCAATCTGGATCAGGGCAAGAAACAGTAGCTACCAAGGTTTGGGCATGCGTAAGAGCAACAATCGATCTGGCACGGGATGGAATGAACTGGCAGCACTTTGCTGTGCTGCCATATTTGTCTTATTGACGACCCTTGTCAAGCACACCTGGGAATCTTGCGCCTTTACCTTCGGCGGACTTATCTTGACTGGTTTTGCTTGGAGGTTTTCAAGGGGTTTAAGCTTCTCCTTGCAGGCTGCCGCCATCTTCCTAACCTTGGGCGTTTGGATGGTTTTGATCATCAAGGGTCTGATCACAGAATTGCACTTCATATCCGTAGCGCTCTTCATTTCATCGATCGTTTTCCTCGAGAGCCGAGAACAGCGGAGTTCCCGGCAGAAGGGTGCGGCAAGGTTATAAGTCTTTTCTGAGTTGATAGCTCCTCGCTCGCGTAGGTTGTCATCCCGAACTCCGTGTGAGGGATCCGACGGGGGCGGCGCTTGGAATTGCGATTTGTGGAAACGGAAGGTTTGCGCTGCTGTGGCGTTGTCAGTTCGACTTACTTTCTCTCGGGCCTGACGCTCCAAACACAATTAAGGCACGCTCTGCTTGGCTTTGCATTGCTTGGCATAGCTTTGCATTGCTAAGGTAAAGAACGGATTAGTTGCCCCCCGTTAATGCCGCGGGGTCGTTCGTGCCGGTTAAACCGAAATCGATTCGTCGATAACTGATGACGCGCTGGCTTTGCGCTTACATCCTGATTCCAAGTTGTCAAAGTGCTGGTCGGCTTTTGGCTTTCCGAGTGTTTAGACGACTGAACGGTTCGGGAGCGACGTTAATGAGGTGCGCTCAAGACCGGATTAGATGGTTGGCGTGGCCGTTTAGTGAATGTTGGGAGGATAGGCAGTGTCCCAGGTGGTGGTGTAAGAAGGGTTGCCATTCCGTCCGGTTGTGTTAATGAGACGACAACGGAGAACGGGAATGGCAAAGAACAATATATCTGTCTTTGATGGCGCGGAAGCGAAGGATTTGCTCAGGGAGC
>JBBQMJ010000363.1:0-3966 GCA_038328815.1 Fimbriimonadales bacterium
GCTCATACCAACGCCATCGTCTTTAACGCTGAATCCCATCGCGCCAACTCTGATCGTGACTTGGCCGCCCGGTTCGCAAGCCTGAAGAGCGTTTAGAAGCAGGTTTCTAAGCACCTGCTCCATCTGGAGCGGATCACCCTCAAGGTTAGAGATGCTGGTTTCTATCTGCAACCCAAGCCCAACCTTCGCCGCTTCGAACTCGCTCCTATGCTGAGCAACGAGTTTCTTGGCTAAGGCGGCCAGGATCAGTTTCTGCTTGCGCACAACGACTGGTCGGGCGAATTCTAGGAACTGATCACACAGTCCGTTTAGCTTCAATGCCTCTTCCTCGACCATGCGGCCGAGCTCAAGACACTGCTCCGGCGAATCTTGAATGACTCTGCTTGCCGCAACGATGCTAGTCAAAGGGTTTCTGATTTCATGGGCGACGGTAGCGGTCATTTGTCCGATTTCAGCAAGGCGGTTTAACCTGGACATCTCTCGCTCGGCCCTTTCGTGCTCGGTCACTTCTTCGATAGCGGCCGTCGCGCCGCCGCTAGTTAGGGGCGTGCAGCTAATCGACCAACTTCGGCCGGACCTCTCATCGTGATATCGCGTTCGTAGATCCTCACCAAGGACAGCGGCATGGATCGACTTGAGAACCGATGCCAGTAGGCCGGCGAACTCCGTACCACCGGATTCGTGACCAAGGAGCTTGATTGCTTCCCGATTGGCTTCCGTGATCTTCTCACTACGGTCGACGACGATAATGGCCACACCAAGTCGGTGTACGATCTCGTGCAGTCTTGTCTGAAGTTTTCGGGCATTCTGCGTAGCTGCTTTCGCTTCCGCGAATAGCCGTGCGTTTTCAACCGCCAGAGAGATGTGGCGCACTACAGATTCGGCCCGCTCAAGGTCCTTCTGGGAGAACGTAATGGTATTTGACGAGCGAGACAGGTTCATGACGCCTAGACAGTCGTGGCCAGCCATCAATGGGATGACCATGGCGCTGCCAACGTCGTCGCGTTTCTTAACTGAGCGGCCAAACAGGGCCGGATGGTCTTTGGGATCGGCAATGATAAGTGGTCGGCCGAACTCAACGCAGGCTCCGGCAATTCCTTCGCCTTTCTTGACACAGGCGTTCTTTGGAATGCGGCCATCGCAGCCGCTTCGCGCCACAAGGTCAAAGGACTCAGCACCCGCAGCTTTCAGGAAAAGCGAAGCGCCCGAGGCTTCGAAGCAAACTGCACAATGCTCGATAACTTTGGCGAGGGTTTGATCGAGACCATCACCCTCACGATCCCATGAAAACCGAAACAGGTCCCAGAATTCAGCCTGATGATTGACTACTTGCTGAAGAGCCATTGCTCAAATTGTCGGTACGTACCTCCTGGAATCGCACAGTGAACTCAAACGAGTTCATGACGAAAACAGGAAACAAGGTGGTCATTGACCATCCCGGTTGCCTGCATGAACGAATAGCAGATGGTGGAACCGACGAATCGAAAGCCTAGCTTCTTCAGCTCCTTGCTCATTTTGTCGGAGATTTCTGACGTCGCGGGCAGCTCCGACATGGACTGCAACGAGTTCACGACGGGCTTGCCGTCCACAAATTCCCAGATGTAGGCATCAAAGGAGCCGTACTTGTCTTGAACCTCAAGGAAAGCCTGAGCGTTGGACACAGTGGACTCCACTTTCAGCCTATTGCGGATGATGCCAGGGTCGAGCATGAGCGCAGCTTGCTTTTCTTTGCCGTAGCGAGCAACCGTCGAGGGGTCAAAACCTTCAAAGGCACGACGATAACCTTCCCTTCGGTTCAAAATCGTCGTCCAGCTAAGCCCAGCTTGAGCGCCTTCTAGGGTCAACATTTCGAAAAGGCGCCGATCGTCGTGTTCTGGCACGCCCCATTCCTGGTCGTGATAGGTTGTATTTGGCTCCGATACCGCCCAGTTGCAGCGTGTGATTCCTTCCACACATTAAGTCTATGTGAATTAGCTCCTTTATTACTGCTCGACTGGGCTCCAACTTGGATCAGCACCCATTCCGCGCCAAGCGGGTGGGACAACCTCACTCTGTTCGATTACAACGGTAACGCCTTGACAGGTTTGAACACGCTAGGGCATGGGTCATTGCCGGGGCATACGCTGCCCTAAGTTTATTGCGAACGTTATGACAAGCTCGGGCCACGGCCTGCGAATCCGAAGTCTAAAACGTGGTAACTTGCCAACTCGAATATTAAAAGGTCCTCACTAATTTGCCTTGCCAAATCCGTCAGAATTAGCCTTGATCCTCGTGCGCTGACGTCTAATTCCATTCCTGCTAAATGTATTTCACTAAGTACCCTCACCGGGCTAATTTTTCATTCACTGACAGCTTCGACCCCAAGTCCGGCGAGATTAAGGCCGGGGGCCGGTGCTTTGGCACGAGAATGGATGCGTTTGAGGGAGACATTTATCGCCTGCGAATCGAGAATCGCGATACCTGGGGACCAAATAAATGCCTAGCGGAGATTACGCCTCCACCCTCTTCAGACACCAACCGGGTTCAAATCACTTCCAAGTTCGGGATTGAGATTCTGGACCGGCACGGCAAGGAACTCATTTCTGCCTCCGGCGGCGAATCGTTTGGCGTCAATGCCGACGCGTGGATGTTTCGATTCCGCGTGGGCCACGACGCCAGGTTTTATGGCATGGGCGAGAAAACGTTTGGCCGTCTGGAGCTTTCGGGCGTACGAACAAAGTTCTGGAATACGGACGTTTGGGGCGATTTCTATTGGGGCCAGGTTCAGGACGCGCCAACCGATCCGCCGTACCTTTCAGTTCCCTATCTCATCATCAAGAAGGGCAGTGAGTACATCGGCATATTGCTCCATACGGCATTCCCCGCATTCATGGAGACGCCAGGAATCGAAAAGGGCCGTGCCTTTGCCGAGTGGCGGGATACCAGCCCCGAGCTCATTCTGGGCGCCGAAGGCGGCCAGCCAGACATTTGGATTATCTGCGGACCAACGCTCAAGGAATTGACGAAAAAGCTTCAAAAGCTCGTAGGCGTTACGCCACTACCGCCCGCCTGGTCACTCGGCTATCACCAGTGCAAATGGGGCTACGAGGGTGAAAAGGACCTCCTTGGGCTTGATGAAAACTTCACCAAGTCCGACATCCCCTGCGACGGCGTGTGGCTAGATATCGACTACATGCGCGGCTATCGCGTTTTCACTGTCGATGAAAGGCACTTCCCACACGGCGTTGAGCACACCGCAAAGAGGCTGAAGCAAAACAATCGAAGAATCGTCGCCATTCTTGACCCTGGCGTCAAGTTTGAAAAGGGTTACGACATCTATGAGGATGGCCATAAGAAGTCAGTCTTTTGTCTGAACCACGAGGGACGCGAGTTCGTTGGCATGGTCTGGCCCGGTGAAACTGTGTTCCCAGACTTCACACTTGCTGAAGGCAGGGACTGGTGGGCGGGCCACGTGGAGTCGTTTGCCAGGCAAGGGTTCGGTGGGGCGTGGCTTGACATGAACGACCCTTCAACTGGGCCTGTCGATCCGACGGGCATGCTTTTCGATCACGGCCGGGACGCCCACCGGCAGCATCGCAACCACTACGCCCTTGGCATGCAGATGGCTAGCCGTGATGGGTTCTTACGCGCCCGCCCCAATGAGCGGCCGTTTCTACTCAGCCGTTCGGGCAGCGCGGGGACTTCCAAATACTCCGCCATTTGGACTGGCGACAATTTTTCGACCTATTTCTATCTGAAGATGGCGATCCCGACTTCGGTGAATCTATCGCTTAGCGGAATTCCCTTCAACGGGCCAGATGTCGGCGGTTTTGGAGGCACTCCAACCGAGCAACTGATGACGGACTGGATGAAGGCATGCTTCCTGTTTCCGTTCTGCCGAAATCATAACGGCCGGGGCGACACTGGGCAAGAGCCGTGGGCTTTTTCCAAGAATGGAACGGCCACCGTGCGTAAGTTCATCCGCCT
>JBBQMJ010000364.1:0-3903 GCA_038328815.1 Fimbriimonadales bacterium
ATCTCCTCGGCCAGCCTTCGCTGCAGATCCTGAAACGGGTTCCATTCCTCACAGCCTGCGACTTCCCAATCGAGTGGAAGGATGAAACGCCCGAGCTGTACCGTATGGACTGGAAGGTCGGGATCGCCAAGGTCGTCGCGCAGATGCTGGACTAGTTCTGTGAACCTCGCCTTATACAGGTGAGTTTCGCGGCCACCTGCATCCGATTCGCCCTGATACCAAAGCATGCCGGCAACCCTGCCACCTGCAGCCCTGGCTCGCCGAATCATGGCGCCGTAGAGGGAGGCTCCGCCTTCATCGCGCCTTTTCGGATCCCACTGGGTTAAGGTGGTGCCTCCCTGCGCACACGGGATCAGGCAGATTGGCGCTCCGGTTACGGCCCTGAGTGATTTGGCAAATGAAAGGCCCAGACCAGCTCCCGTGCAACGGGTTTTATGGATTTCGGCGATTGCCTCTGGTTCGTTGTTGCCGTACGGCACGCTATGAACTGGATCAACCGAATCGCAAAGCCAGTGCAGTGGCTCTTCGGCGAGCCGCCAGTGGTCGACCATGTCAAACGAGTTAACGCCTGGCTCGGGCCGCTCTAGGTCCTTTAAGATCCCGTAGCCTTCCATATTGCTCTGTCCGGCCAGAAGCCAAAGGTCGCCAACATAGACGTCATTCGCATCAACCAGAGGCTCGCCTCCTAAGGACAATGAAATCGCGTAAGGACCACCGGTTTTCAGAGTCAAAGCCGCCTGCCAGCCACCAGACTTGGCCCCACCCACGTTCTGCAAAATCTCCGACCCAGAAGCAGTTCGGATCTCGGCGGTGATGGGGCCTGAGAGTTGGGTCTCGCCTTCTAATTTCAGGTTTGCCTGGCCGATGGAGTCTCGTTGGAGAACTTGATGGTCACTGATCATGATTAGATTTCCTAGTCTACGCTTCAATAAAGCCGTGTTGATAGGCCACGATCTATGACCACATTGGTCGCGCTGATGCAACCTGCGAGAGTGCTAGACAACGCGCCAACCCGAGTTGTCAAAGCATGAGGCCAGAGGCCCCGACCTTGACCCGTCGACGAGTTGAAACTGTCCCTTTCCCTAGAACTCCTCGCCTGCTTCGCGGGAGAGGAACTGTGAGCGAGTAGCGAACTGAGGTGAGGGTGTCAATCGAACCTGTCCCTTCCCTGCATGTCTAGTAAGTTGCTCACCTCGAACCCGTTCCAGGCGGGCGGAAGACTACCTGTTGCTCCAGTACCAGATTGCTTTGCGAAAAGGCCGGTGGTCGGAAGACTTGTATTGGCCATGACAGTGCGGTGAAAAGCCTCAGGCCCGGACTCCTCGGGCAAATGGAAAACTGAGATGAGCGAGGACTTACTAGGCATCTAAATTTTGGAATCGGAAGGTTTGCGCTGCCGGTGGCGTATTCAGTTCGACTTACTTTCTCTCGGGCCTGACGCTCCAAACACAATTAAGGCACGCTCTGCTTGGCTTTGCATTGCTTGGCATAGCTTTGCATTGTCCAAGGTAAGAACGGATTAGTTGCCCCCCGTTTATGCCTCGGGGTCGTTCGTGCCGGTTTAAACCGAAATCGATTCGTCAATAACTGATGACGCGCTGGCTTGCGCTTTCATCCCGTTTCCGAGTTGTCAAAGATGTGGTCGGCTTTTTGCTTTCCGAGGGTATAGACGGCTATCGATTTGGGCCGTATCTGTAGTGGGGACCGGATTAGAGAGGAGACCAGCGTGGCCGGTATGGAAAGTGTGGAAGGGACAGTTCGATTCGGAGTGGACCGCCCCCGTCAGCTTTGCTGCCACCCCCTCCTTTTCGCACGGAACGAAAAAGATGGGGAAGGAAAAGGTTGGGACTGTTCGATTCGGAGTTGACCGCCCCCGTCAGCTCCGCTGCCACCCCCTCCTTTTCGCACGGAACGAAAAAGATGGGGAAGGATGGGACTGTTTCGGACGCTGAGACGATCATTCGGCGGCTACGGTTCTCGACCCTATCTCTTCTGCCGCCGGGACGCTTATTGAACGCCCTGGTCGCCGCATTAGGATTGGAGGTGCTTAGCTATTGGGCCTGGTGGAACCATGTGTTTGCACGAATTATGGGACATCTGAGACATGGGTTGAAGGTTAACGCGTAGTTGAATCTTTAATGAGCGGGGCGGATTATAGGGTGGTAGGGATTAGACGTTTGAGCGCCCTTAGCGGTAGGGCACTTTAGGTGCTCGGCGGGCCGGTTAGCGGCCCACACGTCTAGGGTGGTGAGCAGATGGGGACTGCGAGACCCGCTTCTGGACTGCGGCACAGAGTTTCAGGCTTTAACGTTCAATCTAGCGGGTCGGCGAGGAGAGCGAAGCCTCATCCGCCCAGGCTCGTCGCTGTTGCGGTGGTGGCGCTGACGGGTCACGGATTGATCGTATCAAGACTTCGGTGGTTCTTAGCCTCTGCTTTAGGGTTTGGTGGCTCTAGCCTCAGGCTTTGACACTCGGGCAGGTGCGTCATTGAGGTGAGCGAAGCCTGAGGCATCCAAAAACTCGAACCCGCACCTGCAGCGAGATCTGGGCACGTCTCAGCATACATTCCCCTCAGAAGTGCACCTTATACCCATGTTCTCTCGAATCATCTTGAAGAAGCTGGCGAGCACGGGTAAGGTCTTTTTCTCTGGCACCAATGGCACAGCCGCCTAAGTCGCAACCGACTCCGCCCTCTCTTTCAGGCCAGCACGCTTAAAAGCTGCGGTGACATATGCCTGCACCTTCGGATCATCCGATATCCAAGCGAAAAGCACAAATTCACTATCCCTAACCTCTTGCTGGCTCTCCAGAATCATCCTTGCCTGATATTTCAAGTAACCAAGAGTGCCTATGATCAGCAGCCCACCCAAAACGATCTTAGGAGCAATTACCATGTCCATCAAGATTCCTCACACGGAGTTCGGAATGACAGTTGGCAGGCCTAGTCCTCGCTCGCCTCAGTTACCGACCGCCTGCGAGTCTAGGCGGCTGGAAAATGAGTTGAGCGCAAAGTTGAATCGCAGCCCGAACCCAAGGCTCCCAAGGGGCCTCCCCAACGAAATTCTGCAATCGATTTGACGCGCTGAAACAGCCCCTTAAGAACCTACGACCGTTCGTAAGGCTTGCGGCTTCAGTTGCGCCACGTTCTGATCAATTGTGCTCATGTGAACGTGGATGGGTTCGCCTTGGACCATGTTGCTGGCCCTGACGATCCCGTAGGCCCAGGATAGTCCGCTCCAAAGCACGCGATCATCAATGCGCTCGATCGGTAACTCCGCGCCATCCTGGCTTGCTTTAAGATGCAGGAGGTCAAGCATTGGCTTTGCGTCTGGTGGCACGCTGCCGGATGAACGGACCGCCATGCCTTTGCGGTCGACTTGCTGGAAGAGCAGGTGAAGATCGCCGGATTCCGGCGGGTAAAGGCGGGCTTCGGCCAGGCGCTCGCCATGTTTCCACTCAACTTCTATGGGTTCAAGGATGCTGTGCGGGAACGGTTCGTCCGGTCCGGTGGCGGACAGGCTGCCTTCCCCAAATAGGGCAACGCTGCCCGGACCCAAGACTACTGAGCCTTCGGCTAGCTCCAAATGGCCGTCCGAATATATTAGGGCACCCTTCACGGGAAATTTCTTCAGCTCAAGGGAGGGATTGACCAGGCAGGTGAACGATGAGCCCGCGTAGCCATATACTTCTCCTTGGCCCGGTACGCCACCGACTAGCGACCGCTCCCCAGCGCCATCGAAAAACCCTTGCACGCTCGCCATAAATTCAGCGTCCTCGGTTGAGAACTGCTCCAGGTTTCCGAGAGTCATGTGCACTCGGCCCCCGCGAGCAAGGGAGAGGATCAGGGTCGTCTTCCAGCCGGCTTTGCCTCGCTTGTAACAGGTGCCGGCGAGGCCCATCATG
>JBBQMJ010000365.1:0-3868 GCA_038328815.1 Fimbriimonadales bacterium
TTGCCCCGGTTTTCCCGACCTCGTTTAGCGTGTTTCGAGGCGCTCTAGTGAATGGAAACCTGTCGAGCTTGATCCTGAGTGATGACGCCTATCTGAATGTTCGTAACGGCGTGACCGCGCTCCGCTCGGAGTCGCCGATCACGGTCCGGTTCGATGCGACCTCGCCTACCGCTGCGACCAGCTTGATGAGATTCACGATCGAGAACAAGGTGACGATTACCGGTCTAGGCCAACGTGTTGACATGTTCGATTATGTTCAGGGGCGTTTTGTGGAGCAGGATTCGAGCCCAGCCAGCACGACCGACATGGTAGTCACGGTTGTGCCGGCTAATCCGAACGACTACATCGAAGCCGGTACTTTGGCGATGAGAAGCCAACTGCGCGTGCGCCCCGATGGACCGGTGTTCACGAATACCTGGCATAGCCTGATGGATCAGGTCTGGTGGGACGTGGAGCCTTAGGAAGCAATTTGGGAGTGGGCGAACTTGCTCGCTAACTCCCAAGGAGTCCTTGCCGCTATCTCTGACCGGCTATCTACTCTCTCCAATCCCGGTACTTCTGGGCAAGATCCATGCTGTATTCTTCCCGCAAAAGGCGGCAGCGTTCGCGCACAGCGTCGAGATCCCCGGCCCTGATGTATGCCTTCTTGAGTTTTCCGCCCTCTCGCCAAAACCTGTACCAATAGGGACCGTACTTCTTCCCGCGTTGCTCAACGAATTGAGCGCAAACCGCTCCCTTGGAAACGTCGCTGGCTTAGTCGAGCGTCATTGTTTGCCCAGTTCGGCTTCCTTCTTCTCAAGCCGATCCAGAATCGCATTAATCGCCTCATCCTGCTCCTTGAGATGGGCCTGGATCTGTTTGGCCTCGTGGAACGTCGCCTCCGCATCATTGTAGGTCATTTGGGCGCGCTTGTTTGACGCCCTGCCGAGGACGTTCTGGCCAACCATGATCACGGACAGCATGACCAGTTGGATGAACGTCTGGCTCACCCACTGAATAAGGGTGAGCAGCCCACCATGGATCGCATCGGGAAGGACCAAGAAAGCGAGAATCGCGAAAGCGTACGCACACCACATTGTCCCGACAGCTGTGGTCAGAACTAAGGCGATGCGGTCGTTGAAGCTGGCTCTTAAATGTGAGGGTGGTTGAGATGTGCGAAGTCAAGTCTCATGAATGTGTTTCTCCTAGGTGTAGCTCGGAAATCGAGCGGATTCTAATTTGCAGTGTGAAACCTAGCGAACTTTTGAGCTTGACGCGGCCTAGCTATTTCACTTCTCAACTCGTCGCGATCCATTGGTCCACGAGTCCATCTGACGTCGTCTGACGTTGACCGGCGTGTATGAACCCGGCCTTCTCAACCGCCCTGCGAGAGGCAGGGTTGGTTACCGATGTTTCTGCGTACACTTCAAGAACCGTGGGCTCCGCCAAAGCGAGCGCAACCAGGCTTCGTGCCGCCGCGCTCGCATAGCCCTGACCCCGATACTTTTCAGCCACGCCATACCCGATTTCGACGCGTCCCGCCTTTGGGACACCTCGGAACCCGCCGCTTCCAACGACCTCGTGCAAATCGGTATCCAAGAATGCGAAAGGCGAACACCAAAGTTGGGGGTCACCCCGTTCCAGCGCCGAGACGGCCTCGTTGATGATGAAATCGGGCGGGAGCGCTCCTTCGGCGACCGACGACCCGCAGAACGTCACAGGGTCCCGTGAGGAAGCCAGCAAGTGCTCTAATGTGAGAGAGACAAGGGTTAGGGCCATCGTGAAGCAAGTATATCGCCCTGGTTTCGGTCTCATCTCTTCGAGGGCTCCGTTTTGCGGCACATAACCCCTTTTATGTGCCGCACAATCTCTGTCGGTGGTCGTTGAGCGCTACTTATATCGGTATCACCGATCCGCGCTACGACGCTGCGTCCTACCTTGCGCACTGCCCGGAGCAAACGGCGCCGGGCGGTTGGCCAAACGGGCCATGTCATCCATTTGCTAGCTCTGAGGGACCCGATCGGACCCGCTTGACTACTACATTCCATCTCGTGGATTGTAGTGGTCAAGTAGGTTCAAGACTCAATTCCTGAGACTCCAAATTGCACCCTATTTTTCGGGCTCTTGGAGCCCTGTTTGAACCTAAGAAATGGTGGGCGGTACAGGACTTGAACCTGTGACCCCTACAGTGTCATTGTGATCCGAGTAGGTTCACCGTCCACCATCAGATTCAAACTCGACCCCACCTGACCCCGCCAAACCCCATGCCCCGGCGCGGATAGGGTGCAAAATAGGGTTCAACATTTCGACCCAGATTTGTCTTGGACTTGGCCCGGGATCAGGCCCAGTTTTCTCATCAGGAATGGCATTGTCATGCCTTGGACGACAACCGAAAAGGCAACAACACCGAAAGTGACCGCGACGATTTGTTCGCGGTAAGGCAGATCGTCCGGAAGACCGAGTGCCAGTGCAAGCGAAAGCGCACCCTTGAGGCCGCCCCAAACTAGGACGTGCTGGCTGCGTATCTCGATCTTGTGCTTCGAGCGAGAGAACAGTGCGACTACTCCATATACGGAGATTGCGCGACCAACGAGAGAAGCGAAGATCGCTATTCCGATGAGGTCGATGTGCCTCAGAAGGAGCCACAAGAGCGCATGCTCTCGCACTCCAATCAGAAGGAAGACCAAGGAGTTGGCAATGAACGCGGCGAATTCCCAGAAAGCACCAACGGCCTCGTGGCCTGCGTCGCTGATGGAACCGATATGACCAAGATTCCCGATTGCTAACCCGGCCACCAGGACCGCAAGGACACCTGAGCAATGGAAATGCTCGGCCAGTAGAAATGCGCCGAACGCAGCGACAGTCGTAAAGGTCAGCTCAACAAGATGCTCGTCGGTTCTACCCGCGAGAAAAAGCACAGCCCCGGCAACCAAGCCGCCGCTAAGAATGCCGCCTCCCACCTCGCGAAGCAGCGAAGTGCCTGCCGTGCCAAACGTTAGGGTTGTTCCCGTTGCATACATCAGGGCTACACTAAAAAGAACTGCGGCTACGCCGTCATTGAACAAACTCTCGGCTTCGACAATTAGGCGCAGACGGCCCTCGACCTTGAGCTCCTTGAACATCGCAATTACCGAAACTGGGTCCGTAGCAGCGATGAAGGTTCCGAAAAGGATTGCGGCCGGCCATGCCCAGCCGCCCAAGAATTTCATCGCGGAAGCGACGATGGCACCGGCGATAATCACTCCAGTTGACGCCAGCAAAAGCACCGGCAACAGGTTCGCCTTCAGCTCCTTCCACCGGATGAAGAAGGCTGCTTCAAAAATTAGGGGTGGAAGAAAGGCCCTGAAGATCAGCTCCTTGGTAAGAGGAAACCCCTGAAGCACTCCGACAGAGGCGAGGCCGACTCCGGCAATGACCAGTCCGACAGTGTAGGGCAATCCGGCGCGTCTTGCCACGAGTGCGACAAGTGCCGCGACCAGAAGTAGGACCTCGACCCTCTCGACAGATAACATGCCCTACTGTCCTCCCCGAACGGCAGAAGACTCTGTGTCAGGGCTCTTGGACCTCTGGACGCCATCTGAAGGAATCAAGGGGTCTGAACCTGTAGGTGATCCGATCTCGTCTACAGGTGGAGCCGAGGGCTCAATTTCGTGTAGATACCCATCGACAGTGGTCTCCTTCGTGAGCAGAGATCTAACATGTAACTCGATTTGTCGGCCTTGTCTCTTGACCAGACCAGATTGGAGTGAGGCAGTTTGGGAAGGCGTAATCGAGTTCGGTACACGGACAACAGCCACAACAATGTCCTTGTTGCTCTCGGCTCGAAAGCGCGTGTCGGCAAGGTATGCGCCAGGAATATTTCTGAGTCCCCTTTCGAGTCGCACCTTTA
>JBBQMJ010000366.1:0-3862 GCA_038328815.1 Fimbriimonadales bacterium
AGTCAACACAGTATCTCACACGGAGTTCGGGATGACACTGCTCTCAACCACATTGAGCTAATGTCGATTCGGCCCTATTTCCCTAATTTCACAATCGACCCATCGACGGTCACGGCGAAATTCCCGCCAGGTCGCGGCGGGTTCGGTTCAAGCTTCGCAGGCTCGCCGTGCGCGTTGCGCGAGGTGTCCGAAGACATAAAGATGAGGGGCATCTTCTTATCCTTCAAATCCCCGTCGTACTTCTCGCTAGCCGCATCGTTCATGGCGTAGCCAAATGCTCTCGCCTTCCCTTTCAGACCCGGATCGATAAGCTTCTTGGCCGCTTCGTCCTCGCTCATGTCGCCCGTTTGAATCCGGTTCTTGATCGAGTCCATCCATTTGTCCGACTTCGGAAACTGCCCTTCCGACTCGTGAAAGAGCTTCATGCCCTTATAGATTGCTGTGAGGTTCGCCCTCGTGCTGGCTTCGTACTTCCTGTCTTCAACTTTGTCAAAAACTCCCTTCTGCTTTAGATTGACTGCCAGTTTAACGATGGTTATCAGGGGCTCACGATAAATGATCGCCACAACCACGAGGACGCTCAGAATCGCCAAAACCCAAACTTTGCGCCTTCCCTTGCCTTTAGCCATGCTTCGTCCTAGTTCTTCGCGTACGGCCTGCAAAGCGGGTCGCCAACGATGATCTCCTTCCACTTGACGAGTGGGGAGGCCGCTGCGAAGCTCTCGCCCAAATTAAAACCCTTCGTGTAGCGGTCAAAAAGAATATCGGGGCGCGCCAACCCAAAAGTATAGGGCTCGCTGACATAGCCGGCCACGCCGGTAACTCCTTGCTCGATCAAGTCGGCAATGAGGCTCTGCCCACCCTGCGTCGGGTGGAAAGTCCGGCCCGACGTGGAAACGAATGTCTGAGCAAGAGCTCCAGGTTGAAAGCGAAGGGAGTGGTAGGCAAGGGAGTTAAAATGCCCGTCATTGCTGCCCCAACTACAATAACCCGCTAGCGAATCGTCGATCTCTGGAAAGCGCCCCGACTTATCGAGATTGACCGATAGACCCTTCGCCGCCAAATCATCCGAAGAACGTTCCATGGCAATCTGCAAATCCTGATAGCCACGATTGTTTCGATTCGACGCTTCAACAAAAGTAAAGGGACCCCGGCTCGGCTTTGCAGCAATCGCATTATCGACAAGCTTCTTGCATTGATCGACATCGTAACCAATAAGGCGCGTGACAATGTACGTACCGGTCTTTTTGTGGTCGAAGGGCACTTTCGAACCGAAATATGGATTCTTCCACTTGTTTAAGTCTGCGCCCGAAGGAAGGTCTTCAATGGCGGTAATCGGCAAGTCCATCGCGGAAAGAAATGCATCCACAGCGTAGCCGTGCTTGGCGTTTAAACGAATCGGGATTCCAGTGGTCATAACAATGTAATCCACAGCTGAACCTTTCAGCTTCTCTCGAATCGGAGCCTCGATCTCTTTCTGATACCGATCAAGCATGATCTCCTCGCCAGTCAGGGTTTTGATGTGGAGCACGCTGATGCCAGGAATTGCCCGTCGCTTGGCGTAGTAAGCGCCAACTTCCAAACTATCAGGGCTGGCATCATTGATGACGACGAGCACCTTGCCAGAGGCAGGTCCACCTACAGCCATGGCGTGCGCCGGCGGTTGGGCGCAGCCCATTACCAAGGCTAACAGTAGTATCGTCAACTTAACCACCTCTCTTCGCGAATTCAAACCCATTATCCCCGGACGGTATGCCATGTCTGGCAGCCAGTACACTCTTCAACCATGCAAGCGCCTCGAAAGGTCCCCCTTATCCAGACGCCCACCCCTCTGCATCGGCTCGACCGACTTTCTGCCGACCTTGGCGTGGACCTATGGATCAAACGCGATGACCTCACGGGCTTTGGCGGAGGCGGGAACAAGGGCCGGAAGCTTGAGTATCTGCTGGCAGAAGCCCTGAACCAAGGTGCAGAGGTCATTGTCACCTGCGGTACGACCCAATCGAATTTCATACGCCAACTTGCCGCAGCCTGTTCCGTGTTTGGCATCAAATGCGCCGCCGCCACGATGGCTCTGCCCTATCTGGAAGAACTGCCGACAAGCCACGCGTTGGAGCCCACGAGCGGAAATGTGTTGCTCGACGAACTACTGGGAGCCGACCTCCGCGTTTACCCAAACGGCGACTGGGACCACCTTTATGTTCTAGCAGAAGATCTGGCCAAGGAATATGAGAAGGGAAGTCGTAAGGTCTACCGAATTCCAATCGGTGGCTCGTCCAAACTCGGAGCATTCAGCTTCTATCAAGCCGCCCAGGAAGTTAGGGCTCAATCTGTCGAGCCATTTGATTGGATCGTATTTGCGAGCAGTAGCGGGTCAACGCATATCGGATTGACGTACGCATTCCGAGGCAGCAAAACGAGAATCCTCGGCATTGCATGCGACCCAGAACCGGAGATCGTCGAAGAATTCGCCGAAATTGGCGAAGGCCTGGCCGAGATGTTAGGCGTTCCTGCAATAGCCGCTGAAACTTTTGAAATGGACTTCGGCTTCGTCGGCGCTGGGTACGCGGCCGCCAGTCCGGAGGCAAATGCCGCCATTCTCAAAATGGCGCGACGAGAGGGGATCTTCCTTGATCCCGTTTATACCGGCAAGGCCTTTGTGGGCTTGGAAAGCCTAATTGACTCGGGACACGTAGGTGGCCGTGTCCTCTTTTGGCACACCGGGGGCTTTCCGTCTCTATTCGCCGCGACCACGTAGGAGGCTGTCTTCGGCACTTTCCGGATGAGGAGATCGGAGCTACCGTCGGACGCCGGGAAAACCACACGGACATGAACTGGCTATCGGTTCGAGGTGTACCCAAATATCTCGCGCTCGTAGCGCGCCGCAAAGTGCGGCGTCGTAGCAAATCGGAAGAACCCGAAAGCAATAAATACTGCCGCGACAACGGCGGATGCCCGATTGAACTTGTCGCTATAGGTACGCAAGCGCCGACCGGAGAGGAACCCGTAGCCAGCCATGAGGGCCAGTGTTGTGAAGATCAAATACATTAGGGGACCTAATGGATGTGCATGCAATGCGAAAGGCAGGTTTCCGTGGAGGAGAGCTGTCCAACTTGTGGTCAATCCACATCCTGGGCAAGGGCGGTCGAATAAAAGAACGCTGGGACAAGGCGGCAGCCCCAACTGCTCGTGAGTACCGTGTCCAGCTGAGCTAGGATGAAGAAACGCGCCGATGCCAGTAACGCCGAACCAGATGCTGAATAGGAAGGCTTGTCCTATCAGTTGCCGTCGCGGCACAGCTCCATCAAATACCTTCAGACCTGGTCTAGCCTCAGACAGCGCCATGCATTACCTCTGCTGGAATTACGCATTCCGGTTGCAAGACGTTTCCATGGACCCGGGCGATGCTGAACACCTCGCCATTCCCGTCCAGCAGAGCAACTAAAGGGACATCGGGGGGATCAGCCATGCCGATGGCTCGACCCTCGCGTACGTAGCTTAGTTGAGCGTCGGTCGCCTGAATAAGCGGCATCGGCGGCAGTGCGTCCTTCAAGGATATGAGGTTCTGTGGGCCGATATCCTCAATCGCTACTGATTGGTCAATGTGGAACCGGCCCACCGCCACACGCTGCAATCCCGCCAAATGTGCCCCACAGCCAATTGCCTTACCAAGATCATGGGCTAGCGAGCGGATGTATGTACCGCCCGAACAAACGACTCTAAACTCACGCTCATGTCCCTCGCCTTCGATGTCAAAGACATCAATGTGAACCCGCCGAAACTCGCGTTGAAGCTCCTGCCCCTGGCGGGCATATTTGTAGAGCGGCTTTCCATCTACTTTCACCGCGCTGTACATGGGCGG
>JBBQMJ010000367.1:0-3852 GCA_038328815.1 Fimbriimonadales bacterium
GTTGCCCCCGTTCCAATCAGGTGTATCGAGCGACATATCGACGCCCGCCACCAGACTCATGAACTGAGGATGGGGCATGGGTTTGATCCAGGTTAGCGGAATTTCCGCCTTCTCGAATCGTTCCCGTACAACGGCGGAAGCCCTGTCCTCATGATCGATGATCAGTAGGGGCTTTCCAAGTGCGTCAGCGACGCGCTTGAACATCTCGTCCCGCCGGGGCATCAACTTATTCGGGATTTGGGCGATGAGCGCGTGCGGGCCGGGGCCAAGTCTCTCCACATCAAGAGGCGCCGCATCTGGGATCTGGTTTCGTTCGTAGCAAAGGTGGAATCCAGGAAGCCTAATCAGCTTCTCCGAGTAGTGCTCTTCGGCGTTATCCGGCTCCATGCAATCCGATGCGATGAAGTGCGTGATCTCAGGGAAACCGGGCGTAAACGGCGTGCCCCAGGTTGAAACCTGCACCGGCGCCATGCGGAACGTCGCAAACTGCTTGTTCCTCGCAAAGCCGTGGGGGCCGCAGAAGACAATGACATCGAGGTCAAGCGATTTCACAAAGCGGGCGATCTCCGGTACAGACCCAAGAAGCTGATAGAAATGGTCGCTACGCGTTCGCCACTGCTCCGTAAACCGGTCGTATTCTTGGCCGAGGTGTAGGGCGTAGATCTCTACATCATCGGGATGGGGATTTAGGTAGCCAAGCGCCCACTTGCCGCCATGGTGGTTCCACAAGGACCCACCCAAGAACCCGACCTTAAGCTTTCCGCGCTGTGGTTTAGATTCCATCGGCGTCGTGATCTCGGGGAAAAGCTTCCGGGAATGGCTTGTGACAAACTCGCCCAACTTTCGGTGCGGATCACGATCCGAGTAGCCCTGGCAGGGAAGCGTCAGCGCGTGGTACCGGCCCAGGGCATCGAACATGTCACCCGAATCGAACTGAAGTTCGCACAGGCGGTCCAAAGCGCGCATGTACCACTCGCGCGACTCGTCAACTTGCTCCTCGCTTTCGTAGGCGATCGGGGTTTGCAGGGCTAACAGCGCCCGGTGCGCATCCATTCCGGGTTCGGGCAGCCGATCTTTGGCGCCTGGCTTCCACCAAAGTGAGTCTTGAACCGCGTTGCTGACCGCCTGGGTCAGAGGCCGGGTGCCGGAAGGCTCGCCTTCGACATCTCGAAGTCCAATCTTCCAAACTGCGCTATCTGCCAGGCTCGCATCTCGCACAACGATGTGAATCATGTCTGGATTCTCGAGCAAGAACTTAGCTGCGAGCCCCAGTTCCAACATTGCAGGGGCATTTCCAGCCTCTAAAAGGCCCTCCATCTCTCCTCGCACCGCAGCCTGGATCAATTCGTCGGTAGCTGAGATCCTTGGTAGCTGAACGCCCCACGCCGGATTTTCCACCCACTCCTTGCAATCAGCAACGCTTGTAGAGCTCTGACCTTGGCAACACAGCGGCCGAATGTCGTAAATTAGGCACTTGTGGTCCTCAAGGAATGGGCATTGCACCCGTATCATCAGTGGAGGATTGACTCTTTGGGGACGCGTCTCTTCTTCGTAATTCTTCAGGCGAACGACTAGGGCATCTTGCTTATCCTGCTCCCACTCGCTGACTTCTGCGGCGATGAGTGCTGCCTCTAGGCTGGTTGCCGGTATAAGGCGGTGGCAGCAGTGGTCGCATCCGACAGTGCATTCCGCGCCGGCGATCTTGTTGGCTGCCCGAAGTTCATCATCCAGGATCTCATTGACTTCATCAACGGCCATGCGGAGGGGAGCAAGGCCATACCTGCGTGCCGAGTCGGCAAAAGTCTTTCGGCAGGCATGCAGTAATCGATCACTGAGCATCGCAATCTGTTTACCCTCAAGTGACCACATTCTTTGACGTGGGTGATAGACTGGCGCAATGTTGCTGGCTGTTTTGCCAGGCAGGTGCCAGCATTGGGAGATGAAATGAAGTTTAGAAATGTCGTGATTGCAGCGGTTATTGGCGTGCTTTGTATCAGCGCGCCCGCTTTCGGCCAAAAGGGCCTTATGGGCGAGAAGGCAAAGCGCGTCATGAAGGCGCCACCCAAGAAAGCTCTGAAGATGACTAAGAAGGGCAAGCCGGATATGCGCTTCAAGTCAAATAAGGCCAAAGCTCATCTGACGAAGAGCGGCAAGCCCGACAAGCGCTTCAAGGAGAACAAGCCTAAGGCTCACCTCACAGTGAAGGGCAAGCCTGACAAGAGATTCAAGGAAAACAAGGGTAAGAAGTAGTCCTTGTGTTTGAAAGGGTTCGCCGAACGGCGAACCCTTTCATTTTTGGGTACGCTCGTTTCGTCATCTCGACTGAAGGATGGCCACGCCGCGTTCCATTCGTAGCGTGGCGATCGCGACCACGGTCGCTCGACAGTCTCGGATCCACATTCTCACCCCTGATTCGACTCATCGAACGCAGGTGTCGAACTCCTCGACGACGGGCCGGTGACCCTGATAATTGATGTTTCTCCCACTACTTAGAGTCTCTTGTCGGACCCACGAAATGCCCAGGCGAATTGAAAAGAATCTCTTCAGTCCCCTTTTGCCCTTGCCGCTCCACATTTGGCCTCACCCAACAAGGAATTCCGGTAATTTGGCATCCCGAGTCAGCCAGAGACACGCTATTGACTGGACCGAATTGTTCGGTCAGATCGGAAAAGGTCTTGGAGACAGACGAATCGGCAACGTGACTATTTGAGCCGCCGTGTTCCTTGTAAAGTTGCAAAGCTTCCTCACGACTTCCTGCCGCGAACGCGGAAGCGTATCCACGGCACCAGGCCATTAGACCGGATGTGATGAGGACCGCAAGGCAGCAGATAACGGCACGGCTGAGGCGGACCACTCGATGGTTTTCGATAGTATTTGACAAATCTCATCCCCCAATCTGGCTCATCGACCGCCCAACAACCTTCTGCCCCTCTGCCAAATAATGCCGCTCCGGTTTGTGCTCCACCACATGCAGGAATAGCGCCTCAATCTCCGCATCAGATGCCCCTGAACGCAACGGTGTCCGCAAGTCCAACTCCCCATCCGACATCAAACAGGGTCTCAAAAAGCCGTCAGCAGTCAATCGCAGCCGATTGCAACGCGAACAGAGATCATTAGAAATCTGGCTAATAAACCCAATCGTCCCCCAAGCTCCAGGCAGCTTGTAAGTCCGCGCCGGACCGTTAGTCTTCACCTCGCAAGGCTCAAGCGGACCGCACTGCGCCTCAATATCGGCAATCAGTTCAGCAGACGGCATAGTCATCTTCCGCATTTCAAGGTCGTTCAGCATCGAACCAGGAGTCTTCCGAAGCTTAAGGAGCTCTGTCGAACCGTTCTCAAAGCCATCTGTCGAGTCCAAGTTCCACCGAATGGGCATCAGCTCGATAAACCGAATATGAATCGCCTCACGACGAGACCATTCTGCGAACGCGGCCGCTTCATCTTCGTTCACGCCCCTCATCGCTACGCAGTTGACCTTGATAGGCTCCAGCCCAACCTCTTGCGCCACCCTAATTCCCTCAAGCACGGCGTCCAAAGACCCTCGCCGACAAATCTCCGCAAACCTTTCGGGTCGAAGCGTGTCCAGGCTAACGTTCACCCGATGCATTCCCGCCTTCTTAAGCGCTGCAGCGTGCATGGGCAGCAGCAGCCCATTGGTAGTCATGCTCAGATCCTCAAGCTCCAGCCCTTTAAGCATCTCAACTAACGCGGGAAGTTCCTTCCGCACCAACGGCTCTCCACCCGTCAGCCGAACCTTAGTCATCCCCAACCCAGCGGCAATACGAATCAGCCGGGCAAGTTCCTCGAAGGTGAGAATTTCATCCTTCGGACTAACCTCAGCCCCCTCTTCCG
>JBBQMJ010000368.1:0-3840 GCA_038328815.1 Fimbriimonadales bacterium
AGCCGCAACGTACCGCAGCAAGCATGGCGCAGGCTGCGACAGCAGTCTTTCCGGAGCCGACGTCGCCCTGCACGAGGCGGTTCATCGGATGGGCCAGCTCCATGTCCTTCCAAACCTCGCCAATAACCCTTCGCTGCGCGCCGGTGAGTTCGAACGGAAGCATCCGATGAATCTGTTCCCAAAGGGGTTCTGACTCCCGCAACTCCTCATTCATCTCTTCGAAGAGGCTTGCCTTTTGCATGTCGGCAACGTGGGCGGCGTTGGGAGACCAGTCTGGTTTTGGATCGATCGATTTTGGACTGGCCGGATCGTCGCCAACGAGGGAAACCGCCCCGGGAGGGACCCGCTCCGTCGGGTCCACGCCAGCCACTACTGCATGGGTCGCCAACTGAGCACCGGTCGTCAATAATCTGGACACCGGAAACGCGATCCCCAACTCCTGCTGCGTCTCAGCCCGCCGCATCGCTAGCGCAATCTGAAGATAGAGGAACTCCTCAAACACCAACCTTCGCCTAGCTTCAAGCCGAAGCTCCTCAGACGAAGGATCGTGAATCTGCGCCAAACACCAACGAAGATCGCGCAGGCGATGTTCTTTCAACATAGCCCCAGGTAACGGATCCTCAATCGCCTCCAAATAGTCGCGAACCGCGGACCGCGCCGCCTTGCGAACCGTAATCTGCCCGAGCCCTTCAGTCAACGGGTAAACAGGGACGATGCGAGCAAAGTCATCAGTCTCGCCTTCTTCGTCAAGCTTCTCCCACTCCGGAGAGTTGATCTCACAGCCCCACTTCGCTTCCTTCGCCAAACCATAGGCGACGATCTCGCCATCGTAATTCTCAAGCTGACGCCTAATCCAGGGCTGATTGAACCAGGTGAGCGCAATGTTCCCACTCTCATCCGTAACCATAGCCTTGAGCACCACCATCCCGCCACGCCGCACTGGGCGACCTTCAAAATGGCTAACCCGTCCACGCACCGTCACATACTGCCCCGGCTTTACGCGACCGATGAGCGGGATATTGCGTCTATCTTCATAGCGACGCGGTAAATGGTAAAGCACGTCGCGCACGGTGTGCAGCCCTGCCTTGGCAAGCGCAGGTGCCCAGCGTGGGCCAACGCCTTTAAGGAACTGGGCTTCGGTATCGAGCGAGCGTAACGGCATGGGCATTTACACAGACGTACGACTGGTACTCTAAGAATTATGCAGGATCACGAATCAGGCGGACACGAGCCGTCAGAAGAAGAAATAGAGCGACGCCTGCAGGCCCTGCTTGGCGATTCCGATCACGCATCCTTACCAACCCTTCCCAAAGTCTCCGAAGTGCCTTCCGAAGAAGATGTCCATGCAAGGTTCAATGAGATCGATAAACGCGTTGATGACGTTCGCGCAAACGCTGATGAGAAGAAGAGCGCGTTGGATAGCGAGTTCGACCAACGCCTGAAAGCCCTAGAAGAAAAAGCCCAGAAGGCCAAGGCGAGTCGTGAAGTCGAAAAGAAGAAGGTTGAGCGAATCCAGACCTCGACTCAAGAAGAAAGCCGTGCCCTGGGATTGGGCCTCTCGATTGCCTATACGATCATAGGCATCCCATTATTAGGCGCAGGCGTGGGCTGGCTGATAGATCGACAGGTTGGCACCCACTACTGGATGGGCATGCTCACGCTCGCTGGCGCAACCGGCGGAGTCGCGATCGCGATTTTCAAGATGAATCAGAACGAACGGAAATCGTGATCTCCAAGAAGATCCTTGCCGCCGCGAGTGGCCTTGCAGCAATAGGCATTGCCTTCGCCACTAGCCAGAAAGCAGGTATTGGCATGGCGCTAGGAATAGGCGGTGCAACCTTCAACCTTTGGGCTATCTGGCTTATGACAGGTGCATTGGGGCGTCTCATGAAGGACCCTTCGGAAGACTTCAAGATTGAGACAAAGAAAGCCAAAATAGCCTCGGTCCTGATAGTCCTCGCATTCTTCTCCAAACTGCCGATTTTTCTTTCGTTCGCGATCATCACAAGACGGGTTGGACCGCCCGCGTTGACTTGCTTTCTGGTGGGGGTTGGTCTGGTATACTTCGCATTAATCGGGTGGACCTTAGCGAAAAGCTATGGCCCGCCATAGTTGTGTATGGGCCAGATTTTCAACGTTAATTATTCAGTGTTGGCAGCCGCAGAGGGCGGAGAACCGAGCTTTGCTGGCTTGGCCATTTACCTCTTGCTAGTCTTGGCCGTCATCTTCGGGTTGATGGTCTACGCAAAGAAGGATTTAGGCTCCCGCGTCTTCAAGAATCCCATCACACAGGCCTTTGAACAGCTTTATCTCTTCATCGAGAACATGTGCGTCGGCACCATCGGCCCCCACGGCCGCAAGTACGTGACGATCATCATGACCCTATGGATGGTCATTTTCACGGGCAACGTGCTTGCCCTGTTCATGCCGTTCTCGCCAACCGCCGACCTCAGCTTCAATCTCGGCATGGCGCTCATTTCAGTTTTCTACGTTCAGTACGAAGGCATGAAAGCGAACGGTGTTTTGGGCCACTTCAAACACTTCGCCGGCCCGAAGCTTGGTCTGGCATTGATTCCTATCACAGGCATGATCTTCATCGTAGAGATCATCTCCGAGCTGATGAAGAATGTTTCCTTGAGCCTTCGACTCTTTGGAAACATCCATGGCGGACATATGGCTGTACAGGCGATGAACGAGCTTGGCAAGGGCGTTTATATTCCGTTCGGCGATTTCCTACTGCCCATTAAGCTTCTGACTTGCGTTGTCCAGGCAATGGTATTCACGCTTCTAACTTGCGTGTACATTTCCCTGGTCACGCACCACTCAGATGACCCCAACGAGCCGCACGATGACGTCAACGAGCCGATGGTTGCTCACGCACATTGAGATTTTTTGTTTACCGCATGCACATCAGGAATGGACTTTTAGGAGGATACGGAAGGATATGTTAGGACTAGGATTGGGATTTGCAGCCATGGGCTGCGGTTTGGGCCTTGGATTGATTGGATACGGCGCTCTCACGGGCATGGCCCGGCAGCCCGACGCGATTGGCAAGCTACAAGTTGTCATGCTCATCGCTTTGGCGTTCGTCGAGCTCGTATTCCTGTTGACGGTTTTCGTCGCTCCTGGCGCCATCGGCACCAAGTAAAACGACGCAAATAGTAAGGCTCCCATCCACTGAGGATGGGAGCGCGTACGGATACGTATGTTTCATGTAACGAGAGAAGAATTTAGATGAGTACCGAAACGAAGTCATCGTCACCGATTCCCGGCATAGTCATTGGCCTTGTCGCGATGGTTGGCGGATCATATCTGGCTGCCCAGCCCCCGATGGCATTCATCGAGAGCCTGGCAAAGCAGGGCATTCCCCTCAACCCTGGTGAGACGATTGCCGTTATCGGCGTCTTCCTAATTCTCTTCCCCGTCATCAAGAGCTTCTTCATCAACCCTCTGTCGGAAGCAATTCAGAACCGCACAACAGAACTTGAAAAGACGTTCTCAGAAGCAGAGGACCTTCGGTCTGAGATGACGAAGATGAAGTCCGAATACGAGCAGCGACTCGCCGCAACCGAGGCTGATGCGCGCGCTCAGATTCAGGCGCAGATCAAGGAAGCCCAGAATCTTCGCCAGACCCTGATGGGCGAGGCCGCTGCTAAGGCAGACGAGCTTAGGAAGAAGGCCACCGAAGAAATCGAAGCGGAGAGAAACCGAGTTCTCACCGACATTCGTGTCCACGTTGTCGACCTCACGCTCAAGGCAACCGAGAAGGTGCTCGGCGAGAATATGGACAGCGACAAGAATCGGCGCCTCATCACCGACTTTATTGACAAGGTAGAGGTC
>JBBQMJ010000369.1:0-3814 GCA_038328815.1 Fimbriimonadales bacterium
AAGGCAGATAAGGTCATGGTGCTGGTGTTCTCCGAGTTCGGCAGGCGATCTGCCGAGAACGCGAGCGCGGGTACCGACCACGGCGCCGCAGCCCCGATGTTCCTCATCGGCAAGAAGGTAAAGGGTGGCACGTATGGTCCAATCCCGGACCTGACTAACTTGAACGACGGCGATCTTAAGTTTGCGGTCGACTTCCGCGAGGTTTATGCGGCGACGCTGGACACCTGGATGGGTGGCGACTCGGAAGTCGTGCTTGGGCAGAAGTTTAGTCCGATTGGCGTCTTTTCGTAAGGCAAAGTGATGAGTGCCCCTCCGGCTTTGCCGGAGGGGTATCTCTTTTTTGGGCGCGGGCTGCGCGTTGCGTGTCTGGTGCTGATGCTGTGTGGCTATCGCTTGAACGCAGTGGTACCGGAAGTCCCGACGGAGCGGGACCCTACAAGGGGTCGTTTTTTCGTTAGGGCAAGTGGCCCTGATCCGGTGGAATGAAAGCGCCTAGGCCGAGCATGAGCAGAGCTGTGAAGACGTCCAATACTGCGTATGCCCGCGGGTTACGACTACGAGAGTTGTAAAGATTAGAAAGACGCCGAGCAAGATGAGCCTGCGCGGTCTGCGCCTCTCCCATTCGGCCATCCAGTCTCGGTCTTTCACGGTGTCATTTTACGATTGCTTTTCAGACTGGCGATGAGGTCTCTTACGCCAGAAAAGAACACTCCAGCGGCTACTAAGCTAAGCACCCACCCCGGAAAGCCGTGATAGGCTGTACCGAATCCAGTCGGCTCGCCAGCCCAAATCAGCATTTGAGGAATGAGATAGGCCAGAAACGAACCGTAGACAATTCCCATGATGGCGTGCATAGCGCGCTCACCGGGTGGGAGCTTGCGGATTTTGTCCTCTTCGATGAAGTCCCACAGCGTGATGCAGATTTCGGCAAGCAGCAAGGTCCCGAGGATCCAAATCCAAACGCCGTGCCAGGTTAGCCAAGCGAGAGAGCCGATGATGATGGCGTAGGCGAAATCGCGTGAGGCGTGGAGGCGGAGTTCGATGCCGGTGTGGTCGCAGTGCGGCAGCTTCAGCATGTACTCGTGGTAATAGAGTGTGTCGAACGCGCCGAGACATGCCTGCACCATCAGCAGCCAAATGGCAGTATTCAATCGGCCCTCATTTCGCCATTGTAGCGGCAAATCACTCCGATTCCCGGGTGCGAGATTGTAACGTCGATCCGCCAGCCTGGGCCGGATGCCTGGACGATGCCTTCGACTTGAGTGGCCATCCCTTTCGGCATAGTTATGGAAGCGATTCGCAGCGCTCGCTGTTGGTAGTGGACCTTCTCCTCGGCTATCTCGAGATCGAAATAGAAAGTGGTGATTCCGCGCTTTTCGCACAGCGTTTCGCCTTCAAACCACTGGAGGGTTTTGAATTTCTTCTTGCCAAACGTTCTGATCCAGAGGATGTGGCCGCGTAGTTCGGTCACGTTGATGGTTACGGGGGTATTTATGCCGGAATCGGGAAGTCCCATGGCTATTGCGACGACTTTGGCAACCCAGCTCTTGCCCCGTTCAACCTTCATAGTGCCACTGGCTTGCAAGGGGGCGGAGTGGGCAGTCTGCAAGACTGGGCACATTTGTGCGAATCGATCTCCCAGGGCTTGCGGATAGGACACTTTACAGCCCTGCGTCACCGCGTTCGCCTGTTCTGACACGGATTACGTCCTCGACCTTCTCCACGAATATCTTGCCGTCGCCTGTTTCGCCGGAGCGGGCGTTGTCGGCGATGCAGTCCACGACTTCGTCGCATTGTTCGTCGGTGACGACTACCGTGAGCCGGGACCGGATGGGGAGGGCGGTAACGGCCCCACCGAGGGCGCCGGATCGCTCCGGCGAATTGCCCGTCCCACGGACGTCAGCCACGTTGAGGCCGGTAACACCCAGTGCGGCGACGGCAGATTTCACCTGCTCCAGTCGGTGCGGTTTTATGTAGGCGGTGATGCGGACCACGGCATTAGTGTGGCACTTGCCTAGCTTCGTCTTGACAATCCGACCGCAATTTCAAAAGGCAAGCCAGGAGGCGAAGCGAGGCATCGGTGAACGCCGCTAGCAAGGTATTCCTCTTGAGGTCCAATGTCGCTTGCCAGAAAGCCAGAGCCGCCCCGAATTTCCTGCCCGCCGCGAGTTACGAGAAGCCCCGCTTCGCCAGATGTGTTATAGTCGATGGTGACGACTAGACCCGGATTATCAGGATCGCGCTCAACGGCAACCTTTGCGTTGCGAGTCTTTCCACGATCGATTCCCTGGGCAACAATCTGAATAATCTCAAAATAGACGTCCGTCGTCAGAACCTTTCCCTCAAATTTCTTGAGCGAATGGCCCAATTTGGCTTCACTTTCCTGCATGGCTCCATCCATTTCAACACTCCGGACTGTGCATGAAATAGGTTGGGCAACGGCCATCAGTCTCTGATGCCGGACCTCATCAAGCGTAGACTCTAGAGCAGGAATCAGGTATGGGAGGGCCATAAGACCCTTGGCCCTAGCAGCCCTGACCGCGGAGTTATCGCCTTCTGCGATACGTTCGACCAGCGCGGACATCTCCCGCGTTGGTTTTCCTTTTATGGGAGCTGGCCTTCGTATCGCAATCGCCTTAAGACCGTGCCGCCGCCGATAAATATTGAACGCTGTAAGTCGCTGAAATTCCCGTGCAGACGCGCCCTTTTGAAAGCCATAGGTATAGGACTTCGGAAACCAGGCGCTTAAGGCAATAACGGCCAGATCGCTGATCGCTGGATCGTACATTGTTTGGCCGAATGCGCCTTCGGAACCGTGCCACCTATCAAGGTCGCTCAATTCTTCGCCGAGAAGCATCTCCACTTCAGCGCTAAATTTGGCCTTCGCGGCCGCGTCAACACCTTTGCCGGGTTCTCCTGGGAAGCTTTCATTCCAGGAGCGTTCTGGCTCACGGGCTAAGTACGAAATGGCGTTAAATCGATCTTCTACCGGATGCTTTCTAAAGTCTTGTCGAATTTTGGTAACGGCGTCGGGACGCTCAGATTCAAGAAGGAAAGTTACGTAATCAGATGAAAACGAATTTTCCCATGTCAGATGGCTGCGTCTCCATTCCGATTCCATTGCCTTGATTGCTTCGTCAGGATGGTTCCTTGCCAGGACCCGCGCGGCAGCAAATCTCGGCGCGAGGTTTTTGTCCGTGGCAATGACCCTTGCCAGGAAATCATGGGTCGTTTTGTCTGGCAGAGTTGCGAGAGCCGCCAGGATTGAACTGCGGTTGTAATCGTAATCTGATTTCCCGTAGGCCTCGACAATTGCTGGAAAGGCATCGTTAGGATACTTTTTGGCGAGTTGCTTTGCTTGCTCTCCTGGGTCGTATTTGGTGTTGCGAAGCCCCTCAAGGAGAATGGCCTCTTCACCCTTTTCGGAGACAGATTGAAACCACTTGCGCGCTTCCTTTTCAGTCCGCTTCCTGTCTTGTGTAGTTGGGCGGATGGTGTTGTGCGAGATCTCCTGCAATATCCCAGTCGCCGTATCGCCGACCCGGTCGATCCAGTCCTCCTTGTAGATCCGGGGAGGCCCGGTTGAGGGGTGCCGTACGCCACGCCCAAAACTCGGATCCTTGATGGCATCGATTAACTGGGGCACCGCCGCCATGCCCAACTTGACAAGGTGTGCGCGTGGACCGGATTCGGGGAACATGTCCGTTTCTGCCTCATTGCGGAGGTCCCAAATCAGATCGGCGATATGGTCATTTTCAGTTGGATTCGGGTTAACAGGCTTGGTTAATCGAGCCCGGTCTTCAGCAATCATCAC
>JBBQMJ010000370.1:0-3794 GCA_038328815.1 Fimbriimonadales bacterium
AGTGGCCCAACACATCTTTTTCGAGCTTGCTGCGCCTACAGGGTTCCATTTGGCAACAGGCTAACGCGTCGCCACACGTCACTCCGTGCATGCGCAAGTTAACAAAAATTGGAAACGGCATCCTGCAATATGCAGACACACGAGCCGGAATCTTAGAACTTTCATCCAAGAACTGGCGGAACAAGATTTCACCTTACGTGGACAACAAGGACGCCTTTCGGTGCCCTACTCGCTACGATGGGTAGGTTAGCTACAGTTTCAATTAGAACCTGTCTGGGCTCAAAATGAAGGACATTAGATATCCTGCTCGAACAGTCCTTGCATATGAGGGTTCGGGTGGAGTACTGGCGTTTGGACATCACGACTTCTACGAATCCGCAAGCGTCGTTTTCTGCGACGGACATGCCGCGGATATAGATTCCGTCACCGCAGAGTATCTGCTATGGTCGAACCCGCGGCCGATGCGCAAAATGTTAGTGTGGTCCAATGCAAACATGGCGGAATCGTCTAATCAAAGGGTGCATCGCGAACATCGTGCTCTTTGACAACTTAATAGGTGCTTCCTCCTCGAGTGGCAAAAGGGTCAGGCTGGCTTACAGCAAATTTTGCGATTCGGAGCTCCTGCGGGTGCGAGAGTGGCACGGGTGTGAAGCCTGATTTCAACTACATTGTATCGAAAGACCCCAGAGGGGTCAAAGGTTATAGCCCGGGGTCGGAGACCCCGGGGATGCCGTGGCAAGCTCCGCATCCTGGAAGGGTGCCAGAACTTCCGGGTCAGGCGGCCCAATTCGGTGGCAATTATCGTGGCCCCGCTAGGGCGCGGCGTTATTCTTAATGGTGGGTCGGCGATGACAGCGAGCCTTTCTCTGGCGGGCAAGGGATGTCAACGTGACGAAGGGGCGAAACAGGCAGGACGGCGCATTGCGTCAATTTGGCCATTCCAGGTAAGCAGCGGCGCTGCCACATCTAAAGGTGCCCCCGCCACACCAGCCCACTCGTCTAACCATCGGCGCACCACAAACCGCCGACGCACTTTGAAAACTTGGACGACCCACTCCGACCCCAACGTGTTGATGGCCAACACGTTCGAAATCGAAAATAGACTCAAACCCGGTGTACTACACCCTTAAAACTTATGCGCATCCCGCATCCATCACCTAGCAAAATTGCTCTGTACCCCAAATCCGTTTTCACTACACTTTGGGCCATACCCAATCGCACCTCTTGACCTCTGACATTTGACATTTGACATTTGACATTTGACATTTGACATTTGACATTTGACATTTGACATTTGACACAAGACTTGAAATCACCCTTCACCCTTCACCTTCGAACCTAAAAAGACGAGACTTCAAAAAACGCACACATTCAATCACAGTGCCAAATGTGTCAAAACCCCGCATCACCCACGGACTAGGCAGGACAACAAAGAATCCCCTTGCGCAGGCTATCAGCAGGCGTCGGATGTGTTGAGGCTGTTTCACTGTGAGCGCCTGCCCTACGGTTGTCATCCCGACCGGAGCAGAGGCGAAGTGGAGGGACCGGATTTGGTCACGCCGCGCGCTCTAGTTAGAAAGTCGCGCTTTCGATCACGGTCCATCCAAACTCGAGGTAGAGGCCCACTAACCAGATGCGACACATGGACACAGCCTCGAAGCCGAATAAACAGGGAACGTAGGGAAAAGGAATCTATGATTCGCGTAGCCCATAGCTGCTGTTCCCTATTCCCTATTCCTGTTCCTCCTACTTCCGCAACATATCCCGCAGATACAGTTCAGAAACTGGGCGTCTCTCGTAGCCATCGCCCAGCAACCTCCGCAGCTTGGCAACAGCCTCCTCGCGGGTGTTGCCGGTGTTCTCGTAGTTACGTTCCCAGAAGCGCTGCCACCAGTCGCGCGGTTGGGTTTTGCAGCCTACGTATTCGGTCGGGCGGCCGGTTTCGCCTTGAGTAACAAGACTGCCTACTACTTCGCCGTGGGCGTACACGGAGTCGATTTGATGCTTGATCTCGCTCATATCGCCCTCACTTACAACCCCATTGCTTGTTGCCTTGTAGAACTGAACCGTCACGCGGACTGGGAAACGATCATCTCGCTCGATTGCCAAGTTGTCGATCTCGGTGAACGGGCCTTCCTCATCGCCGTGGCCGATGATTGCCGACTCAACATCACTTTGGCCCCGCTTCATGGCGTCCTTAGCAGTAGCAGTAGGCGCGGCCATTTCGGATAGCACTGAACCGCCATACCCACCCGACATCATTGGATGCCTTTGCTTCAGAGGAACCTGGATCAGGAGCACCATGCTCATGCCAGGCGTCGCCGCCGAACCACCGTGCGAAGCTTGCGAAGCATTGTAGTCGCTCTCCCGTTGCCCCGTTAAGCTCGATCGCATACCGTTGCTGTTGTGAAACAGCCGCTGGCCCCAGCTTGAGCCTTCCGAGAAGGCATCGCGCTTATTGTCGATGATCGTCGTGCTTGTGCCCTCACGGGTCGCAAGAATCGTCAAGACGGCCGGGTCGCCGGAGACGGATTCGTAGTTGAACAAGACGGGGTTGAATGTTGCAAGCCCCTGCTTGGGCACCGGTAGGAAGCATGCCTGCGCGCTCACCAATACTTTGGAATCGCGCGAGGCAAGGAGGTTCGTGTGATGGCCGAGCCAGGATGATGGCTTGCTCAAGAAGCTCGTCGGCGCGGCTAGAAAATCATAAAGGGAAACACGCTGAAGCCGATGTCCATGCTGGTTGCCAACGAGGAGGGTGAGATCACGAGGATCGATGTCGGTGCTGATGTCGGAATAGTTCGGTGTGCGGATGACCGGCATCGCGCGAACGTCGGAAGGATGGCCATCGCCATCTTTTGCCTCCACCTGAATCGTCATATCGCTGATGTTCGGCCCGACTGAAGAGCCCTTGTACCGCCCAGTGTCCTCCCACGTCAGGTTCAAAACTTGCAATCCGTTCTGAGCCGCTAGCCGCCGGGCGTCAGAGTCAGAGACCATTTCGGCTGTGCGGTGGATGGCCTGGACATAACTCTCGCGTTCCGATCTCGACATTGGCCGTGCGGGCGTTCCGTCAGCCCGCGCCAACGGCTCCCAACCTTGTGCCTGATCCTGGCCGAGGCCGGAGCTGGGCGCCTGTTTCTTCGGCACATCCTGCTCCGGATACTTATAATCGGTCCATCCAAGAATCGTCAGCGCCGCAGCGCCGAAACAGACGTAATGCCACTTGGTCATAGAAATCTCCTGGAGCATAGGCTCCTGAAGATGAGTGACGCGAACACATTATCGCGTTCACTCCATTTCATCCAAACACCGCAATACCGGCGTTTAAGGAAACTCTGCCACTATCAAATCGCCCTTCGGGGCATCCGCACCACGGCCACTCGGACCAAGGCTATAAACTCGCACGCCGAGCTTCGTCTTCTCGTAGACCAACGCCGCATCGGAGTAAGGATCAATCCTGTCCGGCGCCGCAGACAACTTGGCAGGAAATACTCCTGTTCGCTGATGCTCAGCCATTGCCCATACAAACGCCTTCGCGACCCGATCGGTGGCCAGCGTCCTACGGAAAGAGTGCTCTCGGGCAATGATGCCTTCCCAAACATCCTGCATCTTCATGTACTGGCCAAGAAATGCCGATGCACTGGATGAATCGTCGTTCTCGGCCTTGAGTGGATTGAGCAACGCAAGTTCAGTGGCTCGATAGTCCTGTGCATCTTTCGGGAACCCTTTCCAAGCCTCTCGAGCGCCATGAACGAAACGAGATTCGAAGTAGGAGACGATGTTCGGAGCAT
>JBBQMJ010000371.1:0-3791 GCA_038328815.1 Fimbriimonadales bacterium
AAAGCCAAGAAGTCCGCACTTGGCGCAGTCATGAACAAACTCGCTAGAATCTCTTTTGCTGTCGGATCTAGGAATTGCTACTTCATTCAAGGAGCAACTTGACAAACTAAGAGTCAACACAGTATCTCACACGGAGTTCGGAATGACAAGCGAATGGAGGCGCCCATCGCACTTCTCCCGTAGATAACCGCCCTTTCCCACGGGAAAAGCGGTGGGAAAATTGCCTAGTTTTGCACATTAGAAAAATCTGCGAAAAATGTTGAGTCGATCTACTGCTGGTGGTCGTATAATCTACTGGCCCCAAGATATGGGGTCAATAGTAGACAGAAATGCGCTGCCCGTTTTGTGGATTCGAAGATCAGAAAGTGCTGGATTCCAGACCAGCCAAAGAGGGCCTCGCCATTCGGCGACGGCGTGAATGCATCGCGTGCAGCCGAAGGTTTACGACGTTCGAAGAACCGGAAAGGCCGCGTCTTTTCGTGGTGAAAAGAGACGGAACTCGCGAGGAGTTCAACAAGGAAAAAGTCTTTGAAAGCATGCGAATCGCATGCCGCAAAAGACCCGTCTCTATGGACACACTTCGGTCCGCAGCGGAGCGAATTGAGCGAGATCTGTTTCAAGAATTCGAAGACGAAACACGCTCGATTGCGATCGGCGAACAAGTGATGAAAGAGCTGAGGCAGATAGACACCGTCGCATACGTGCGATTCGCCTCGGTGTATCGAGAGTTTGAAACCGTTGCCGACTTCACAAATTTGGTGGATTCGGTGCGAAAGACTGAGGGAGCTTTGCAGTAGGTGAGCATGGCTTTGCGATGGCTTTGCATGGCTCGGAAAGAGCTACGCGGAGCAACTGCAAGGCAATGCCAAGCAACGCAAAGCCTGCAATGAGGGAGTAGGAATAAGAGGACATGAAGGTTAATCGTTACTTTACGACCGAGGGGAAGGATCCCTACACTGGCATACCGTTTGAGCCGCGCAAGAGCGAGATTCGCAATCCCGATGGCTCAACTGTTTTCCTAATGGAGAACGTGATGGTGCCCGCCCATTGGTCTCAAGTGGCAACCGATATCCTTGCCCAAAAGTATTTCCGCAAAGCGGGACTCGGCGACGGTGTTGGACACGAAACCGACGCCAAACAGGTCTTCCACCGCCTTGCCGGCTGCTGGCGATTCTGGGGAGAAAAGTACAACTATTTCGATTCGAAGGAGGACGCGAACGGGTTCTATGACGAGCTTTGCAACATGCTCGCCGCGCAGGTCGCCGCGCCCAATTCCCCTCAGTGGTTCAACACCGGCCTCCACTTCGCCTATGGCATCGATGGCGTTGCGCAGGGCCACTACTACGTAAACCCAACGAGCGGCGAGCAGACACGATCGGTTAATGCCTACGAGCGGCCACAGCCTCACGCTTGCTTCATCCTCTCCGTGAAAGACGACCTTGTCAATGAGGGAGGCATCATGGACCTCTGGACCCGAGAAGCCCGAATCTTCAAGTACGGCTCCGGGGTCGGCACAAACTTCTCTAAAGTACGAGGCGAGAGCGAGTCCCTTTCAGGCGGCGGCAGATCTAGCGGCCTCATGAGCTTCCTTAGAGTTGGCGACAGAAGCGCCGGCGCCATCAAATCAGGCGGAACTACCCGCAGGGCAGCGAAAATGGTTTGCCTCGATATCGACCATCCTGATGTCGAAAACTTTATCAAATGGAAGGTCATCGAAGAGCAGAAGGTTGCTTCACTAGTCACCGGTTCCGCCGTCAACCAGAAGCACCTAAACGCCATCATCCGCGCTTGCCATACGGGCGATGCGCTTGAAACCGAGAAGTTCAACCCCCGTCTGAACCGCGACCTGAATCTGGCCATCGCCGAAGCAAAGAAGGCCAACGTTCCGCTCAACTATGTCCAGCGCGCCATCCAACTGGCCGAGCAGGGCGCCACCTCAATCGAGTTCCCAGTCTATGACACGGGCTACGAAAGCGAAGCTTATGTCACAGTTTCAGGTCAGAACTCTAACAATTCCGTTCGTATTCCTAACGATTTTTTCACGGCTGTTGAGAAAGATGACGACTGGAATCTAATCCGCCGCACGGACGGCAAGATCGCTAAAACCCTCAAGGCCAAAGACCTTTGGGAAGACGTTTGCGAGTCGGCTTGGTCTTGCGCTGATCCCGGCATTCAATACGACACGACGATTAACGAGTGGCACACTTGCCCCGCCGATGGGCGCATCAACGCCAGCAACCCATGCTCCGAATACATGTTCCTGGATGACACGGCTTGCAACCTCGCCAGTATCAACCTGATCAAATTCCACAACGCGGAGACCGGCGAGTTCGACATCAAGGGTTACGAGCACGCGATTCGGCTTTGGACCGTGGTGCTCGAGATATCCGTCCTCATGGCCCAGTTCCCAAGCAAGGAAATCGCGCGGCTCAGCTACGAGTTCCGAACGCTTGGACTTGGCTATGCCAACCTCGGCGCGTTGCTCATGCAGATGGGCATTCCCTATAACAGCGCCCAGGGGTTCGCCATCTCCGGAGCCTTGACCGCCATCTTGGGTGGCGAGAGCTATGCCACCAGTGCCGAGCTCGCCAGAGAACTTGGACCGTTTGCAGGCTATCATCGCAACTCGGAGAACATGCTGCGTGTCATCCGCAACCACCGTCGCGCCGCCTATAACGCGCCGAAGGATCAATACGAGGCACTCAGCGTTCTCCCAATCGGTATCGACCCCGACGAATGCCCAACAGATATGCTGAAAGCAGCCCGCGAGGCGTGGGATCGAGCAGTCGATCTCGGCCAGGCCCATGGCTTCCGAAACGCGCAAGTCACCGTCCTCGCGCCCACGGGCACGATCGGCTTGATCATGGACTGCGACACTACCGGCGTCGAGCCAGACTTCGCGCTTGTCAAATTCAAGAAACTCGCTGGTGGCGGTTACTTCAAGATCATCAACCAATCGCTTCCGCCTGCCCTTAAGAAGCTGGGCTACACGCAAGAGCAGATTGAGGACATCATCTGCTACGCCCTTGGCCGCAAGACCTTGTCAGGCGCTCCAGGCATCAACCACGAAAGCCTCAAAACATTTGGCTTCACACCAGAAGCGATATCCAAGGTCGAGAAGGCACTAGAGAACGCCTTTGAAATTGGATTCGCGTTCAATAAGTGGTCTCTCGGTGAGGACTTCTGCAAGGAGTATCTAAAGTTCACCGACGAGCAGCTCAACGATTGGAGCTTCAGCATGCTCACCGCGCTTGGCTTCACGAAGGACGAAATTGATGCGGCGAACGAGTACGTGTGCGGCACGATGACGATTGAAGGCGCTCCGCACCTTAAACTGGAGCATTACGCAGTCTTTGACTGCGCCAACCGCTGCGGCAAGAAGGGGCGGCGCTTCATCAGCGCCGAGGGACACATCCGCATGATGGCCGCCGCGCAGCCGTTCCTTTCGGGCGCCATCTCGAAGACGATCAATCTTCCCTCCGAAGCGAAGATCAAGGACATGCACGACGCTTACTGGCTAAGTTGGCAGCTTGGTCTGAAGGCCAATGCTCTCTACCGAGACTGCAGCAAGCTCAGTCAGCCGCTTAATGCGGCGCTCGACGATTCGGCGGCCGCAATCCTGGACGCCTCATTCGAAGAGGCTTTCCCAGAGGCAACGAACCCGGTCAATCAAAATGACGAAGTTCTACAAGCTGCCCAGCGCCTTGTCTATCGCTACATCGGCAAGCGTCGAACTATGCCGGCTCGCCGCAAGGGATATACGCAGAAGGCACGTGTGGCTGGCCACAAGG
>JBBQMJ010000372.1:0-3791 GCA_038328815.1 Fimbriimonadales bacterium
AAACAAATGCCCGAGACACAACTCGGCCTTGACACTCTTTTCCACGCACCCTCCTCCTCCCAGAGCGTTTCGATAACGGACCCAGCGTTTGGCGATAAATATCGCGCGGACCTCGCCACATTGGAAGCCACCCTCCTTAAGTTAAAGCTAAACCACCGCGTCTTCACAACCGACGTCAGCATTTTGCAGGCGAAGTGGGAGGCCAATTCACGATTCGCCAAATGAAACAGAAAGCGTCCCCTTCTCCTTACCGGTCCCGCTCTTCGGGCGTCGCGCTTATCATTACACTTGCGATGCTGGTTCTGCTATCGGGGTTGATCCTTGCCTTCTACTCGACTGTGACGACCGATGTGGCCGGCTCGAAAGCGTACGAGGGTGGCGCCGATGCCCGCATGGTTGCTGATTCTGCGGTGAATCTTGTGATCGGACAAATTCGCGACGCATCCACTCAGAACAATGTCGCGTGGATTTCGCAACCAGGGCTAATGCGGACCTTCGACGCCAACGGAAATGCGCTGCGAGCTTACAAGCTTTATTCATCCGATCAACTCGTCATCGACGGAACCTTCGATCCGACAAACAATCCAGACGACGTACCGACTACCGCGGATTGGCGGAATCAGACAGCCCTTTGGACCGACCTCAATTCCCCTGTGGCCGATCCGACGCGACAGGGGCCGAAGAACACTCCGCTTCTTACTTACCCCATTCTCGACGGCAATTATCTCCAAACCGGGAGCGATCCGAGCGCCTCCGGCCCGGTCGGCCAGCTTGCCTTTACGCTGGACGGTAAAGGTCCCGATATCACGAGCTTCGAAATCCAAAACTTCGACAAGCAGCACCCGTGCGAAATGCCGGTAAAATGGATGTATCTGCTCAAAGATGGCACGCTCGTCGCGGCTGCCACCGGCTCGCAGGCAAGTAGCGCGAAGCTGCAGATTCCAGCGGGCAAGGAGAAGACGCCCGAGGGCGAACCGAACGAGCCCGTCGCACGGGTAGCCTTCTGGACGGACGACGAGACCGCAAAAGTGAATATCAATACAGCCTCGGAAGGCACCTTCTGGGACACGCCGGTCTGTGTCACCCAGCGAAACTATCTGCCGCCTAAACCGCCGCCAGCGGGATCGATCGATCCAAACACGATGTACGAAATGGATCTCGCTGAATATGAGCCGGGACAAAAGGAGTATCAGCGTTTCCCGGGTCACCCGGCAACTACCTGCTTGTCGCCGATTTTTGGCAAGCAACTAACGCTCCTCCACCCGTACAGGCCTGACATGATCGAAGCGATCTACGAGATGGCCCCCCGCGTAGCTGGCTGGAATTACACAGGGTATCCTCCGTCCTACAGCAACGCGGGAGTTAATGGCGATTACAGCTCGGATGGCGGGACACGGCGCGCAGGCAAGGGCGTGATGCTGGCCGGTGACGCCGGCATTTATCCCGTGAAACTCGACAGTGACAGGCTTTACGCGAGCGTGGATGAATTGCTTTTCAGCCCGATCTTTAAATCCGTGGGTTCAGGTCCGGCGCAGCGGCAGGAGCAAAACTTGGCCCCTAAGAACGCGGCGATTGATAACAATCGCGAGATGCTTGAAATGGCGAAGTTTTTCATCACGCCGAACAGCCACGCTCCGGAACAAAACCTATTCAACAAGCCACGAGTAGCCATCTGGCCGGTGGACATTTCCGACAAGTACAGGACGCAGTATGACAGGGCAATCGCATTCTGCTCGTCCCTGCCACCTGCAAAGGCTGCAACGGAGAGGGTGCCGTTCTACTTCACTCGCCAGTCCGAGAACGGCGCGGGAGCTGCAAGCTCAACGTTGGACTTTTCGCCCCGCAATAAGCAAGTCTATACATATCTCCAGAAGCTCATGAATATCCGGGCTCCTGGTTATCCGATGACAGGCGGCCCCTCCAATTTTTGGGCAAAGTACAATGACGATAGTGACCAAATCCTGACCGAGATATACGATTACATTCGATGCACCAACCTCATAGATCGCAGCGAGGGCCCGGGCAAAGCATATACTCCGCTAGACGATGAGTACGCTCACGACGGCCTCACTAGGCGAGGTCAAGTTGTCCCCATCGTAATCAATTCCGGAAAAGAAATGACGAGAGGGATCGGTCGGATTGCAACCGTTTCAGAGTTGGCTTTGGTGCTAGTTAAAATGGATGACTCCCTAATACCTCCCAATTCTCCTCAAAACAGCATCTATATCGAGGCGGCTCTGATACCGGAGCTGTTCTGCCCCATGGCCGGATACTCCGCACTTGCAAATAACATCAGATTAAAGTTTTCAAGCATCAAGCTGAATATTTCCGACCAATCTGGCACACCAACTCCTCCTTTTCCTGCAAGTCAGCCGGATCTTTATGACATCGGGAGAGTAACGGAGATTGAGGATAATGAATCGAAGATCGGTGGTTACATCGGTACGAGATCACTCCTACAATGGAACACAACAGACCAGGGAAAGTACCCGACGTACCGGTGGCCGCAAAATGTTGGCGCACCGAAAACTTCGGCGCCTCCGACGAACGACTTTTTGATTACAAAGCCGAAAGGCGGTACGGGATCGCTTCAAATCGAAGGCTCGGTCGTGATCGAGGTGCGTGGGCCGGTTAGTCTGGGCGACCCTGCGAGTAGCGTTCCTGATCCGTCAAAAGAATTCGTCATTCAAACGCTGACTTTTAATTTTCCGAAGACTACTGTTCCCTTTCCAAGTACTAATGATTTTTCGACGTTCACAGATGGCTCAGGATCATCTAGCAAGCAGGGTAGAAAGCGCAATCCTGTGGACAATACCCTTGATGCGACAAGCAATCGATGCCATTCGAGTGGCGGGCAGTGGGACGTTATGTTTCACGGCGGCGATGTTGTCCGATCCAGTTCTTGCGTCGGGGACAGTTACCAAGGGGACATGCGGCTTGTAGCGGCAATGGATAAGGTTGACAAATCACCGAGAGGCAGCTCCATCATGACAGCAATCAAGCCTCGCGGAGGCGCCGCGAATTCTTATTTTGATGGTAGCACTCAAAATATCCATACGATGCGACCATGTTGGGCCACCACTTATCCAGGTTTTCGTCAGAATTGGCTTGTGCCCTCACTCACGGGATACGGCGGCGCAGGCACAGATATTCATCCTTCAGTGCCAATTGGCGTCGATCCGGCGAAAGGGGTAGTAAATGTTAAGACCGGCTACCCTGGAGATTGGGACAACGGGCCTGCATGGGTAATTGACGGCCCTCTTTGCAACAAGGCAGACGAGGGAACACGACGGCATGAACACGGGCGAGGGGGCTCGGGTGGCCAATTCGACGAAGATTCCGCTCCATATATCGGCTGGTATTGGAATCCACAGGATGCCATCACAGAGCAGGCGGACTACTTTTCTCCAAACCGGCAGATGGCCTCTGCCGTAACGTTTGGTTCCTTGCCTACGGGCGTGAAACGCGGCTTGCCTTGGCAAACTCTTCTCTTTCGGCCGGCAAAGGAATACTTTCCAGGCGGCAAGAGCCACCCGGGTGGCGCGGATTCCGGACCACCAGATCACCTCCTGCTTGACCTCTTCTGGATGCCTGTAGTTGAGCCGTATCCCATCAGTGAACCGTTCGCGACGGCGGGTAAAATTAATCTGAACGCCCAAATCGTGCCGTTCACTAATGTGAAGCGTTACACAGGCTTGCGCGCCATAATGCAGTCTGTCAAAATAACTGCTCAGAATCCAAGACAGAGTGATTCGAACTGCGATTTGATTTGAGACTATAAAAAGTGCGGT
>JBBQMJ010000373.1:0-3789 GCA_038328815.1 Fimbriimonadales bacterium
ACCAAGAACCCGATCCAAATCGGCATTGGCAGGAGCAGGGCGAGTTTATGTCCTATGCCAGCACAGGTCAAACCCTGAAGCCATTGGGTGGCGCCGCGCAGCCAGCCTCATATCCGGTTAGCCAGCAGAGCTACCCGCAGCCAATCACGAACAAGCAAGGTGGCAACGATATCATCATGCCAGGCGAGGATGCCGGCCAACGTGGCGCTCCGGGTGGCGGTGGCGGTGGTGGCGGTGGCGGCGGTGGTGATTTTGGCGGCGGCGGCGGTGGTGGATTTGGTGGTCAAGGTGGAGCTGGCGGCGGTGGCTTTGGCGGCGCTGGCGGCGGACAAGGTGGACAGGGTTTCGGCCCGAGGTCACTTGTTCCTCAAGGCATCGACTATATAGTCTACGACCCGACCGACAACAGCATCGTTGTTCGCGGAACCGAGGAAGATATTGCCGAACTCCAGACCAACATCAGTCGGTTTGATGTTGCCCCACGGCAGGTGCTTATTAAGCTTGAATTCATCACCACAGGATCTTCACTTTCGAAATCCTTGGGTTATGACTTCAACTACGAAAGAGCCAACGTGTTCTTTGGAGAGCAGGCCGGTGTGTTCGCGAGATCAAGCGATCCCGTTTTCCTCTCGTACGCAACGGGAAATATCACGATGCGAATGCGTACCCTGCTTTCGGAGGGTTTTGGTAAGGTCGTAAACTCGCCGATTATTCGAACATTGAATAATCAGCCAGCCACCCTTGCTAACACGGTCACAACAACCTTCTTCACGAGCTCAATCGTATCGACGACCTCAGGCATCATCACGACGTTTACGCCCGTGGCACTGACCATTTCGACGAATATTATCGTGACTCCACGTATAAACGGCGACGACACAATCACGATGTTCTTGCAGCCGACGATTGCAGACTTTGGACAGGTGCGAACTGCCCCTAACGGCCAGCAGATTCCTGACCAACTTGCGCAGACTGTTCGTGTAGTCGCAAGGGTTAAGGATGGCGAAACCATCGTTCTGGGTGGCCTGAATCGAAAGAGCGATCAAGGAACCCTCCTTCGCTTCCCAATTCTGAGCGACCTGCCCATCATCGGGCAGTTCTTCCGATCTACGACTAGGGACCGTAATAACTCCGAACTCTTGATCTTCGTTACGCCAACGATCATTAAGGATGATGAGAACGGTGGTCTTGGACCGTAGGCTCGCGCCGTTCGGCTAGGATAAGAAAGGCAGGATAAATTCATCCTGCCTTTTGTCTTTTATAGTCACATGCAACGATCTTGGATTTTGGTAGGCATGATGGGTGCGGGGAAGTCTGCTATTGGCCGAGCCTTGGCCTCGGATTCTGGTCGCGAGTTCATCGACACCGATCTCATGCTTCAGCATCGCTTTGGGCGGCCCATCGGGCAGATATTCGAAGTCTATGGTGAGGAAGCCTTTCGCGACCACGAGACGAGCATTCTAAAGTCCCTTGAACCCGGGTTGAGCGTGATCTCAACCGGCGGCGGAATTGTGATTAGGGACGCCAATTGGGATGAACTGCGGCGGCTGGGCCTGACCATCTACCTGGATGCCAAAATCGAGACACTAGTCTCCAGACTTGAGGTCAGCAAAAAGAAACGCCCGCTTCTCCAGGTTGACGAGTGGGAGGCAAAACTGAGACACCTAATGGATGGCCGCCGGGAAAAGTATTTACGGGCGAACTTATGCGTGAGCGTTGACGACATCGATCTCGAAGAAGCGGCCCGCAGAGTCCAGGCGGCAATCAAAGGTGCAAGCGCTTGATCGTTAAGCATAGTCGTGGTTCATACGAAATCAAGGCGACGACCATTGCAGACGCTCTGGCGTCGTTGCCGGCCGGCTCATTCGTTGTTACAGACACGAGAGTTCAGGCGCACTACGGGCATCTAGTTAGCAACTCAATCTCGCAAAAAGCAGTCCCCGAAGGTGAGCAGAGCAAGTCCCTATCTCAGTGCGCAGAGTTGCTTGATTGGCTTGCCAGCGAAGGCGCTGACCGTCATTCCACGGTGGTAGCGCTTGGAGGTGGCGTCGTCGGTGACCTTGCGGGATTCGTTGGGGCCATCTACATGCGGGGCGTCCGGACAATTCAAATCCCCACGACCCTTTTGGCTCAGGTGGACTCCTCGGTGGGAGGCAAAGTCGGCGTCGATCTTCCGTCCGGCAAGAACCTCGCTGGATCCTTTTGGCCGCCATCGGAGGTCCGTCTGGCCATCGATTCGCTTCAAACTCTCGACGAGCGTCAGTTCAAGAACGGCATGGGGGAAGTTTGGAAATACGGGCTCATCATGGATAAGAACCTTTTTGATGAGCTCTTCAAAGTGCCACTAGCGCCGCAGGATAAAAGACTGACCTCCGTCATTAACAGATGCATCGAGTTGAAAGCACAAGTAGTCGCGGAAGACGAATTCGAAACAACGGGCCGGAGGGCAATTCTAAATTTTGGACATACCGTGGGTCATGCGATTGAGCACGTAACTGGCTACGGATCTGTGTTGCATGGCGAGGCAATTGCAGCGGGGATGATCATAGAGTCCCTCCTGGGCGAAAATCTAGGAATTACGACGCAGGGTACAACGGGCCAGATCAGACATGCTTTCGCGGAACTGAATTTGCCTGAGCCGTCCATGTATTCAAGAGATGTGGACTCCTTGGTTTCGGCGATGCGCCGTGACAAGAAGGCCCAGGGCGGGTCGCTGGCATTTAGCCTATTGACCGAAGTTGGCCAATGTAAACTAATTAAAGGCGTGGCCGAAAGCGACGTTAGAAAGGCATTGGAGGCTCTATGAAATCTTTGCGGTTGGCGCTTTCCGTACTGATCATCATTCTGCTTGCAGCGGGATACGCGGGCAGCCAGATGGCTACCTTAAACGGAACGGCGGCTGATTGGGCGCAGAAAGTTGATCGTCCTCCCGTGGTCACCCTAGCGCTTGTCCTTTTCCTTGTCGCCATCGTCTTGTCACTTGTGAGAGATCGCGAGGGGGCTGAGTAGGCAATTTGATCGGATCAATCCTGCGCATTCGGTATGAGATCACAGGCCTGGTTTTCGAAGGCCCGATCTTTGCAGCTTATTCCGCGCGGGACCGAGTGCAAGGTCGAGACGTTTGCGTCCGACTCCTGAAGCCTCCTTTTGACAAGGAAAGCTCTTTCGTCGGTTGTTTAAGGACTGCGGTCGGACGTGCTGCGACGATCCAACATCCTGCTGTCGAAGCAATCTGGGAGGTCGACGATCATGAAGGCACTCCCTTCATCGTTGGCGAGCTCACAAAGGGCGCAAGCTTGGGCGAACGGATTCGCAAACTAGCACCCTTTTCGATTCCCGTCTCCATCGCTACGACGATTTCAATCCTTGAGGGCCTGGACGTGGTACACGGCGCCGAATTGGTCCATGGCGATATCAGCACATCCACCGTCTGGATTCAGGCTGACGGTAGCGCGAGAATTCAGCTGCCCGGGATCTGGCAGGCTTACTCTTGTAGCGAGACCGCTGGGTCAGTCGTTCTTCCCCACATGGCGGCTTACTTGGCGCCGGAGGTCAGCGGTGGCGGTTCGCCATCAGTGGCATCCGATTTGTACGCGGCGGGTGTGTTGCTCTACCAGCTCTTGGCCGCCCGACTTCCGTATCCAGCCGATACGCCGATCTCAATGGCGATCAAGCACGCCACGGAGCCGGTTCCAAGCGTTAAGCAATTGAATCCGTCAATCCCCGTCGTGCTTGACGAGATTGTCAAAAAGGCCCTCACCAAGGATCCCTCCAAGCGCTATGTGACTG
>JBBQMJ010000374.1:0-3788 GCA_038328815.1 Fimbriimonadales bacterium
AATACACCCCACTGGAAACCTTCCCAACCTCGCGCCCACCCACAAACACCGGCATATCGGGCGATGCCACCCGTTTGCTGTCCAGCCGAATCCCGTGCAACTTCAAGGGCGTCCCGCTAGCACGCGCGTCGTTGAAAAACGTGGAACTGTTGAACGACTTCGTCTTGCTAATCACCCAGCCAAGGCCCGTCGCAATCGGGTTGATGTCTTCTTCCAACTCGTGGCCGTACAGAGGAAGCCCCGCCTCGACGCGAAGGATGTCGCGCGAAGCCAACCCGCAGGGCGCAACGCCAGCCTCAAGCAAGGCATTCCAAAGCCTCTCCGCATCCTCGTTAGCGCAGATCAGTTCAAAGCCATCTTCGCCCGTATAGCCAGTCCGAGGTGCGAAGCAGTAAACGCCCGCAATCGTGCACTCAACAACCCCAAACATAGGCAGTGCGCTAAGACCGCTAGGATCATCCGAAAGGGAAGCCACAAGCTCGACAGCCTTTGGACCCTGCACTGCGATCATGGAGGTCTGATCGGTGCCGTCCTCAATGGTCACGCCAAAGCTGTTCTCAGCCTTCATCCACTTGACGTCCTTCTCATGGTTTGCCGCATTGACGACCATGCGGTACTCAGTCGAGGTCATGCGGTAGACGATGATGTCATCCACGCAGCCGCCAGTTTTGTTGGGCAGCAGGGAATACTCGCCGCGGCGATCCTCCAGCTTCGAGACGTCATTCGCCGTGATCTGCTCCAAGTATTCAAGCACCCGATCACCCGTAAAACGCAGCCGCGCCATATGGCTTACGTCGAACATGCCGACGCCCTCGCGCACTGCCTTAGCCTCGGCGATGATGCCGGCGTACTGCACCGGCATCTCGTAGCCCGCGAACGGCACCATTCGGCCACCCGCCTTCAAATGGGCGGCGTGTAACGAAGTGCGAAGGATCGTCTCTTCCATGTCGAAAGGATACTTTATCGGATGCGATGAACCAGAACGCAGGCTGGCGCTCCGTTCCCGGGAGGGTCGAACCCCGTTTCGACCTGCCCAGGTCTGGCAGGCCATAAATCCTCCGCCGTATCCGCCGAATGCTTGTCAGAGCTTGGGAGGGTCGAACCCCGTTTCGACCTGCCCAGTTCTGGCAGGCCATAAATCCTCCGCCGTAACCGCCGAATGCTTGTCAGAGCTTGGGAGGGTCGAACCCCGTTTCGACCTGCCCAGGTCCGGCGGGCCATAAATCCTCCCCCGTAGCCGCTGAATGCTTGTCAGAGCTCGGGAGGGTCGAACCCCGTTTCGACCTGCCCACGTCTGGCAGGCCATACCCCCCCGAAGCCGCCGAATGCATGTCTCCGCGTCCAAGAACGCACCGGCACTTTCAACGGGCAAATCCCCGTAACAGGAAACTGAACTTTTATCGACCGTCTGCAACGTCTAGTATTTGAAGCTAAGAATCAGAGTTCTTGGTACAATATCTGTCGGCCCACGTTCATGGGCAAAGGACGTCACATGGTTCCCTGCAAGCATTGCCAAACATCAAATAGCCTGGACAGCGCATTCTGCAAGCGCTGCGGCACTGCGTTGCTGGAAGACGACCTGCGCGAAGCCCGTTCGCTTCTCGGCCGAAGCGTCGGAATCGGCTTCGTGAAAGTCAACGAAGGCAAAATCGACGAGGCAACCGCCATCGCCACCAAAGCCATCGCCGAGGATCCGAACCTACCTGAAGCCCTATCCCTAATGGGCATGTGCCATGAGCACAATCTTCAACTCGCTGAAGCCCTCGAATGCTACGAGCGAGTTCTCGATATCAACCCTGAGTCATCGCTCGACAAGATCAAGGTCAGCCAGCTAAGAAGCATCCTGGCCGCCAAGGCATCGGAGCCGCCTTCGAGTCCGAATAACAAGCGCCTCGCCCTATGGTCCGCGGTAGCCGCCACCGTATTCGTCCTCGCCTGCGGATCGCTGTTTGCCATGTCGAACAAGAAGCGCGACGCCGAGAAGTCCGCTTCACTAGCCTCCAACACAGCCGCGCAACAGATCAGTTCAATAAGCACGCCGGCCGATGCTTTTCCCACCCTGAAGAACCAAGCCCAAGCTCAATCCCCCGCGCCTGCCACCAAAGATAATGGTGAGGACTTAGCCGGCGCCCCGACTGAGAAAGCCGCCGCCGCGCCAGCTCAAACGCAGACTGCGCCGGTAACGAGTCCCAACAACCGACTTCCCGATGTCGAATCCGCCGGTTCCGCGAACCCGATCGGCCCCAAGCCATTGACCGTGGAATTGAGTCCGGATACGATTGGCCAGAAGCCTTTCACAGCGAGAGGCACTCTGAAGGATCCTGACCCTACCGATTCGGCGCCCGCCGCGCAGACTGCGCCACCGACCTTTGACTCCAGCGTCATTGAGATCAACGTCAGCAACTCCAAACGGGTTAATGGCGGCGCGGAAGAAGTTCAAGACACCAATAAGCTTCAAGTTATCGCAAGAACTGCCAGTTCGCAGTTCCAACTGAGACATTTCGATTCCGCCGCCAAGGGCTACGAGCGACTTCTAAAATCAGGCGCAGATCCCGCTGCCGTAAATCAGCGCCTCGCCCAATGCTATGAGAACCTCGGTCGTAAGGCCGACGCGCAGAACTCCTACGAGCGGGCAATCGATGCGCTAGAGGCCAACCTGAAGGCTGGTCGCGGGAATTTAGGTCGAGAGAGAACAGCTCTCGACGTATGCCGGCAGGCCATGAAGGTCCTCCAAGAGAGCTAATAAGCCTTGCGCCCCCTTCGACTACTGCTTGTTTTACTGACGCTGATCCCCATCGCGAGCGCATTTGCCGTGCCCGAGATGCTGATCGTGCAGAGCACAGCGATCAAGCTCAAGTCGGACGCCGACACCCGCGACTTAAAGAACGCCCGAGCAGCGCGCCAAAGCATCGATAACCCCGATATCAAGGGAATACCGCTAGACGTGACCAATGCCCTTGCGGACGAGCTTTACAACAACGGTCGCGTCAGCCCCATCGTCTGGAGCCTCGGCGACCCAATCTTCCGCGCCGCTGTCAGCGATGGGATTCTAAAGTCTCCACCAAACAACCCCACCCTCGCCCAAGCCCAGGCAGTCCAAAAGAAGCTTAAGGTGGAATTGCTGCTCGTTATTTCCGCGAGCCGGGTTGAAGACCAGATGCTGGCAATCGCCCAGCTTTACAGGGGCGGCAAGCTAATCTGGCGCGACGAGAAAAATATGGGCGTCATGAATGGCGCTCGGTTCAATGAACAGGACACGATTAAGTCTGTCGCCAGAACCTGGAACGACCTCATGGGGCAGGGCCCGCTGCACTATTTGACTCCCAGTCCCACCCACAAAACGCCCGATCCGGAACCTGGACTTGCGCCGAAAACGCCGGATGTCCAATCGCCCACGGTCCCGAAAGCAGCGCCCAATAAGAAGCTGTTCGCGGATGTCGATGCGCTCATAAAATCTGGCCAGCTTGCTCAAGGCATTAGCTTGCTGCGAGACGCCGTCGATGACGCACCGAGTGACATCGAGCGTCGGAAACAGCTCATTTCAGTGCTCTTGCGTTTAAACAAGCCCGAGCTGGCAGCCAAAGAAGCCAGAAGGGCAAGCGCGGCGGCGCCTAACGACCTGGAACTTCACATGATGGCGGCCAAAGCATGGCTGGCCGCCGGCAAGCCAGATGAGGCGCAAGCGGATTTGAACGAAGTGGTCTCCCATAACCAAGAGGGCAACGGTGTCCGGGAGCTATTAGGGGAAGCGGCGCTATGGCAGCTAAAAGTGCCCGCGGCGGTCGAAC
>JBBQMJ010000375.1:0-3777 GCA_038328815.1 Fimbriimonadales bacterium
ATGGAGCCACCGGCCTCCTCGTCAACGTGACGAGCGGCGAGGATCTCACCCTGACCGAAGCCAACGAGGCTATGCAATACATCCAGCAGCTCTGCGACACCGAAGACGCCAACATCTTCTTCGGAACAGTCGTCGATCCCACGATGGAGGGCACTGTCCGGGTTACTGTACTGGCAACCGGCTTCAATCCTTTCACCACCGAGGGCCGAAAGGTCGCGGCGGAAACCTTCGCGCAGTCCATCATGGATAAGCCAACCGAAGCCATCGCATCGGTATCGACAGCCGACTTCGTGGGCCAAGCCCGCGAGCGCGCTGCTGTGGCTAGCCGCAACGGAACGGTCGACACGACGACCGTCTTCGACGAATCCGACCTAGACATCCCCGCGTTCATCCGCGAGCATCGGCAGAAGTAATCATCCTGGGAGGGATGACCCCCGCGTCGTCCTTTCTCGGTCTCAATTAGGTCTCCAGTTCATTACATCAGTCGAACTCGGCAAAAGCACGTCTTCCCATGGACCTAAGCGTGGTGCGTTCCGCTGCACTCGCGCGTCATCATCTTTGAGATGCTTTCCCTCGTTTGCGCCGCCATTCTCCAGACTGCCACCCAGGCGCCGTTTTCAAGGCCCGTTGCCGTGCCCGAACTGAACCGGCTTGCGATGACTCCTAAAATCGACGGAAAGATTGATCCCGACGAGTGGGATCCCTTGACCTCAAGCGACAACGTAAAGACCTTCCTCGAATGGGAACCCGGCATGCTGTATCTGGCGGCAAAGCTCCCCCTTAACCAAGACCTGGTTTTCAGCCTAGATCGCGAAGCCGACGGCTGGCTCATTGGCAACGACAACCTCGAAATCAGAGTGTCCTTGAAGGACGGCAAACCAGTGATTACAGCGCGCGGCCTCAATGGAACGGGAACCGAAGGCCCGCACTGGTTTGAAACGCCAGGTTGGGCTAAGGCGGCAACAATATCTGCATCGTTCGAAACCGGTGCTTGGACATTTGAACTCGCCCTCCAAGACCCAGGTGTATCCCTGCTGCCCGGAAACCCGTCCGCGATGGGTGTGCGAATTGACACTCTCCCGACCGACAACCCTCCGACAGAAGCATTCCTCCCAAGAGCGATGACCAAGATATTCAACGTCTTCGATCGGGCTGCCGGGCTACCTGAAGGTCTCACTTGGAAGCCTGAAATCAAGTTCCGCTCGATCGTGCCCGGCGACACCTTCCGCATGCGCAACACGTTCCAAGGCAACAACGACCTCAAGATTCGCCGCATCGAAATGCGCACAGAGGGTGATGCAAGGGACTTTACTACCAGCCAAGGCAACCCGTTCCCCGAGTTCGACCGCAAAAATAGAGCCTACGTCGACTACGTGACGAAGATGGAAAAGGGCCTTCGCAACGGCTGGTTTGTCCAGCGAAGCACCGCTACAACGGCCGATGGCATAAGTGCCATCATGCAAAGCTGCTTCCGATCAGCGCCACTGCTCGACTTCGATATGCCGCGCGAGATCATCAACACCAAGCCAGAAAAGCGTGTGCTCCGGTTCAGCATTCTTCTAAGATCGAATTCGATCAACCGCTTAGACGGTGTCCTCGTCATCGTTCCACCCAATGGATGGCGGGTGATGCGGGGAAGTGACCGCAGCTTCATAATTCCCACGCCGCGGGCAGTTTCCCGAAAAACCTTTGAGCTCGAGATTCCCGCAAAAGCGACCGGTGTGTTTCCAATCACTTTCAGGGCTGATATCGGCGGGAAGATGCTTGAAGGCACGGAATGGCTGAACATCGTCGACGCCGGGTGACATATGGTTGAACTGCGTGGCCACCTTGCTCCGCTCATAACCCCTTTCACCGACGATGGTTCGGGGATTAGCGAAATTCGCCTTGCGAGACTCGTGCGTCGGCTCGTCGCTCAGAGTGTGGGAGGATTCGTGGTCTGCAGCGAGACTGGCGAGTTCACAAGCCTTTCGTTTAGTGAGCGCAAACAGGTTTTGGAGATCGTCGTCCGCGAATGCCAGGGCGCTCTGCCCGTACTCACGAATATCTCTACCCTCAACACAAGTTCAAGCCTGGACCTAGCGCAGCATGCCCATCGCCATGGCGCCGTTGCCGTGGTGATGATGCCGCCATACTACGGTTCTTTCACCCAAGTTGAGATTGAATGGCATTACAAGAGTGTCTCGCAGTATGCCGAAATCCCTCTGGTCGTGGTTGACCCCCTTAGACTCATCGGCCCTGAACTAGAGGGGAGGCTGTTGACCCTTCGGAGCTGCACGGTGGCGGAGCGGCCGTCCAAGTCAGATGCTTTCGCGCTTGGAACGGGGCAAGTGCTGTCCACCTGGAACCTGCCCCTCGAATTGACCCGCGAGGCTGCCGAAGTGCTGACTGAACTGGCGAAAACCTTCGGCGGCGCTAAAGTGATTAAAACGGCACTCGACGAAATGGCCATCGAAATGGGTCAACCCCGCAAACCGCTGCAAGCCCTAGATCGAGAAGCTCGGCTGCAGATAGAAGCGATTGTCGCGGCTGCGATGTAGGGCTAAGGGAGGAACTAGGAATTAGGAATGAGGGAATTAGGAATAAAGGAATAGGGAACTGAGGAAGGAAAATTCTTAATACCTAACACTTAAATGCTCTCTCCGCTCCGCATCCTCCCCTTTCCTAGTTCCCCTATTCCTCGTCCGCTACCCGGCCGATTCGTGCATCCGCAAAATAACGGCCTGCACTTTCTCTTTGCCGCGCGGATCAAATACGACCCGGAACCGATCGTTAAAACTTTCGATCACGACGCTTTCTGGGAACCTTGTGGTGGCAAAGACCTGACGGGCAGCCTCTTCAACAACCGAGGTCACCAGCACCTGCTCATCGGCGTTCATACCCTTGGTCGCAAAATCGCGTAGACCCACTTTGGTAAGACCGCGGCTCTCCGCTTGGCCCCCGCTGGAAAGCGGCTTCCACAGCGAGCGAACGTGGAAGTCTGGCCGCGCAGGATCCGGATTGCGGCGAAGGTCGGTTACGAACTCCGCAAACGGCAGCAAAGTCTCTTGCTGAACGTCATAAACAGCAGTCGCATTAGCAAGGGTTCCCGCTGCTACCACAAGGTTTGGGAGCATTCGCAGGTGCCGATTATCTGGAAGGGGCTCTTCCGATACGTACCGAATCTTGATTAGGGCAGTCGACCCAGCCAAAGCTTCCAGAAGCTCCTTAGTTGTCGCAACCTCATCGCCAATTAAGTCCGGTCGAAAGATATGTGGGTTCTTGCTCCTGAGGACCAGGGCGATGGTCAACCGGATGTCGCTAAAAAGGATCCCTTCCTTCGGCCCGATCGTCGATGTATGGCCTGTTTCGGGGTTGCCCCGGATCACGAAGTCCATCATATCTTCCTGGTTGGGAAGCTGGGCAACCGGGATGTAGACCCAATATTCTGTATCGGAGAAGTATTTCTCCTTGCGCTTGAACAATCCGAACATCAGGTTAAGGCCCCTCGCCCGTCATCCAGCGGTTGGCCAGTTTGAGTTCGTTGTCGTTCAATAGTGCATAGCAAACATCGCAAAGGCCCGCCTCGTTAACTCCACGTCGCTTGCAAAGCATGCAACTATTAATGCGGCGCGCTACGCCTACGGTACGAGAATTCTTAAGCGCAATGGGCAGCCGCTCTCTCGGAATTCCCTCAGAATTTAGGCGTTCCATGCGGGCTCAATTGTACTCGTTGAGACTGCCTCCTCATTTGAAGTGCGCCGACCTGGCGGCGCTTTTGCCAGCTTTCAAGTATCG
>JBBQMJ010000376.1:0-3755 GCA_038328815.1 Fimbriimonadales bacterium
GCAGGCGGCTAGCCACCGGTCTGGTCCCTCGGGCCAGCGATCTGGCTTCCACTTTAGATAACCGCCTCCAGCGTCATACCAAAACGCGTCCATGAGGTAGGCGTCGATCCTTACGCCATGGGAGCGAAGTCGGACAACTTCGTTGAACTGCCTCATGGCAAGCTCTTCGGTCAGCAGGATGTTGTCGGAGAGTTCGTCGTAGGCTGACCAGTTGTCGTAAACGTAAAGCATGCTAGCTTGCGGCGGGAGCGGCTACTTCGGGAAGGGCCACCGGCTGTTGCGGCGTTAGGCTCCTAATCAAGACCCTGGATCCAAAGGCGGGCAACTGGAAGGATGATGCGGCCGGTGTTCCATCCACGGCGTTCTGCAGTCCCTGCTCATTCAGGGTGATCGTTGCTTCCTTGTCCGTGCAGTTCAATACGAATAGGAAGTCGGCAGTCGCGCCCTCTCGGCACTGGACCGTAACGCCCTTTGTCCATGATCCTTCGACGCAAGGCTTGATTCCAAGTTGCTCGGTTAGGCCCGCGAAGAGATCTCTGTTGAAGGCGTCCTCGTTTCGCGACGCGACGTAAATTGCTTGGCCCTTTCCGTAGATGTTTCGTGTTAGGGCGGGGTCGCCGGCATAGAAGTCCTCGCCGTAAACGGCCAGAACTTCAGCCGTTTCGGCTTGCACGCGCTCGCAAAGCTCGCTTGCGGCGTACTTGCTGCCACGATCAAGTAGCCCGGATTTTTCGACGACCACCTGGTTGTGTTGGTCGGGATAGAGCGCGTCAATTTCCTCAACTCTTATTCCGAGCGCCGAGCGAAGCGGCTCAGGATATCCGCCCTGGAAAGCGAGAGTGTTTTGATCGACCCAGCCGGACCAATATGTCGTAACAAGCGTGCCGCCGTCCTTCACAAACTGGGCAAGCCTTTCGGCGACGCCCGGCTTGATCATATAGAGCATCGGGGCGATTACCATCTTGTAACCGCTTAGCTCGCATTCTGAGTCAATCACTTCAACGGCGATGCCCTGCTCCCAGAAATGCTCGTAATGCTCGATCACTGTCTTGGTGTAGTTCTTCTTGTCAAGACGGGGGGCAACAGTTGCTTCAATCGCCCAGGCGCTTTCCCAGTCATGGATCAAGGCGACTTCTGCCTTGAAAGGCGCGCCGGCTACGGGCGTAAGTTGGCCAAGCGTTTTACCGAGCGCAGCCACTTCTTGGAAGACTCGCGCATCGGTCCGATTGTTGTGAGCGACGACCGCGCCGTGATACTGCTCACTGCTACCGCGGCCCTGTCGCCACTGGAAATATTGAACGCCATCGGCGCCGTGGGCGATGGCTTGCAGTCCCTCAAGCATGTGAGCGTTGGGTCGTTTCAGGCCCATGACCGGGTACCAGTTGGAAGAGCTTGGCGAGCACTCCATGAGCAGGAATGGCTTGCCGCCCTTTAGGCCACGATTTAGATCGTGGATGAAGGAGGTGGTTATCCAGCTATCGACATCCCAGGGCGTGAGACCGAACCACGGGTAGCTATCCCAGGCGATGAAATCGACGTGCGGCGCGATCTTGAATGGGTCCAGGCCGGTATAGGTGCCCATGAGATTCGTGGTTGCGGGCACACCGGGCGCGGCCGCTCGAAGGGCATTGGTTTCGTTGAGATAGAAGTCGATGATACGGTCGCTGGTGAAGCGCCTCCAATCGACGGTCAGGCCGATAATTGCCGTTTCGCCGTGGGGCTCACCAGGTGACTCGAGCTGGGACCAGTCGGTGAAGGTGTGGCTCCAAAAGGCGGTCCAGTAGGCGGCGTTTAGGGCATCGAGCGATCCGTAGCGGGCCTTGAGCCACTCCCGGAATGCTTCCTGGCACAGATCGCAATGGCATTCGCCGCCGAATTCGTTCGAGACGTGCCAGTAGGCGAGGGCTGGATGTTTGCCGTACCGCTCTGCAAGACGAGTGGCCATTTCGCTGGTCTTCTGCCTGTAGATAGGCGAAGTCCAGCAGTAATTCACGCGGTTGCCATGCTTACGCCGAACTCCGTCACTTCCTGTTCGGATTGTTTCCGGATACCTCTTTGAGAGCCATGCGGGGGCAGCTGCGCTGGGAGTTGCCAGACCGACCACGCGGCCGTTTTGGGCCTGCATGTCCATCATCTCATCTAGCCATTCGAAGGTGAACTTGCCCTCTTCCAGCTCAAGCGAGACCCAAGAGAATATGCCCATCGAAACTGCATTCCAATTCGCCTGTTTCATCAGGTCGTTGTCGGCAATACGGATTTCCTTGGGCCACTGCTCAGGGTTGTAATCGCCGCCGTGCAGCAGGCGAGGCATCTTGGAAATGATCGGGGGGTAGGTCTCTCTTCTCATGGATTATCGTTTGGTAAATGGGTAAGGGTTGGGAGCAGCGTTCGCTTGACGTGCCAGGTGGTCGTGTAGCTTCTGGACTCACTAATGAGGCGGGCGTTGAAACTGACTTCCTGGCCGGTGGCAAGCCTCTTGGCACTCAAGGCGGCTGGAGGAATCTGTAAGGTTAAGATCGAGACGGTTCCTGGTGTAAAACCGAACTTCCATTCTGGCCCAGAAACGACGGCGGCGCCTTTTTCAGTGAGCCTGAGAAGCCAACGGGTTTTCGTGCCTGGAATTGTGATTTCAAGAGTTGACCTGCTGGCTTCGGGGACTTTGCCGCTCCTGTAAAAGGCTTCTGGGAAGAGTTCTTCATGCCACGTCAAGTTTATTGCGAGGAAGTCGGCGGACCATGCGGCATAGAGGTCGCCTCGGGCTACCTTCTGATCTGCCCGAACAAACGCTGCGTCGCGATTCCAAGCGGCCATGTCATTTATCTTGGCCGGCGCAGGAGGAAAGTATTTTACGAGGGACTCAAGAGTCGAGGCGCGGGCGTGGAGACCGTCCAAATCAAGCGATCGCGAGGCGGCAACTAGTTCCTCATAAGGCTTGTTTGAGGTGTCGACGAGGCCAAAGTTATAGTTCTCGCCATCGCCTCGCCCGTTCATCGGCTCATCGTAGTATTGGAACCAGTGAGCCCCGACAACGCTGGGGTTATTTGCGAGGTCGGTCGTCGTCCTTGAAAAGCCCTTGGCACGCTGTTCCAACGTGTCTACCACCGGGAAACCAGACCGGTCATTTCCGTTCCCGCTTCGTCCCGCCTTGGAGCATATGTAGTACTCGGTTATCATGATTGGCTTGTGAGTAAGGGCGGAGAGGCCATCGAGGTGGAAGTGCACGTAGCCTCCATCCGCCCAGTTGGGATTGAGATTTGTCGAAACGACGTCGCAGTATTTACCTGCTGATTCCGCGATCTCGGGATAGTAATTAGAGATGTAGCGGTCGCCAAGGTACAGGCCGTCGGGGTCGTATTTCTTGATCGTGGATCGGCATAGGCTGTAATAGCGGTCGGCGATCATGCGGAAGACTTCGTTCACGGCGGCGATACCTTTAGCGCCGGGTTTTAGGCAGACTTTGCCTTTGGAACGTAGTTCCTTGAAGCTGTCTGCATCGACCGGGTCGAATTCTTGCCGCAGCTTGGCCCAGCTGCCGTAATGCTTTTCGATTACTTCTACCACGTGTTGGCGCTCGAAATGCGTTTTTTGCTTCCAGACCCAGTCGAAGATCGCGCCCTTCCACCAACCGAGTTCGTTGTCGGAGAAATAGCCGATAATTCGCTGGTCCTTCTTCAGCGATTTGATGAGGTCGCGAGTGACGTCATCGCAGATCTTAATGTTGACGGGATTCCACATGTCGAGCCAGGGGAATCCTG
>JBBQMJ010000377.1:0-3747 GCA_038328815.1 Fimbriimonadales bacterium
CGACACGATCAACGCTGCGATCGGCATCCACTTCTAAGCAAAGAGGTCAACCTTTGATTAAGCCGCGCAAACATTGTTTGCGCGGCTTTTTCGTGCATGGTTCCCGTGTCCCCATTTGCGGTTACAAGCCGAACTTATTCGTGTGAAATACACTAGTATTAATACTAGAGAAATTCATTTGTGCACCGATATTCAAGATACGGCTGACTTGGGCAGGAACTCCTTGTCCACTAGTGCAGTCGTTAACGATAGGTGCGATTCAGCGAAATCGTACGGGGGACGAAAGTGAATAACTACGTCGTAGCGAGATTGCGAAAGCGTTTTGAATTGGAATATTTGCGGGAACCGCGAGCATACGGGACCCTCTTAGGTGTGATGCTTCTTTCGATTGAGGCATCTGTGCATCAATTCTTTGGATTTGTGCCGGCGTTTGAGTCGCTGTACATTCTGCCAATTTGGATTGGCACCAGAATTGGGGGCCGAGTAGCGGGCGCCTTTCTGGCCGTAGCATCGGCGGTTGTGACCACATCGTTTGACGGCCGGGTCATGGCTGAAGGGGCTTGGGTTCCAAGCTTTACCCTTCGCCTGGTGGCATACACGATCGTCATGATCTTGATTGCTCAGGTTGAGAAATCGCTTGCCCATCAAAATCGGCTTGCGATGACTGATCCCCTCACAGGTCTCCTTAATCGCCGAGCCCTGAGTGAGCATGGCGGTCCAGCTTTTGGACGTGCTCGTCGCCTAAAAGAGCCTATGTCGGTTGCTGTAATCGACTGCAATAATTTTAAGGAACTCAATGACGTCCATGGCCACACCGCTGGAGACCACGTCTTGAAAATCCTCGCCCGCACCCTTGAAGAAGGTACACGCGCCTCAGATTTGGTTGCCAGAGTTGGTGGCGATGAATTCGCAGTTGTTCTGCGAGAAACGGACGAGGGCGAAGCCAATGTAATCATGAGCCGCATTGAGAGTGATTTTGAATCCGCAGCGGCTGCGGCTGGCTTCAACGTTACTTTGGCCGTCGGGCTAGCGCCATTGGTTGAAGAAACCCGTTCGCTGGATACGATGCTTGCGAAGGCAGACGGAGCAATGTATGCCCGAAAGGAGCGCAAGACTCGTCGCGCCGTAGTCTTGTAACCCCGGCGGGATATAGTTATCCCGTGCGTTACTGCAGGTTCGCGTTTATTGCATCGTTGGTTCTGATGTTGAGGTGCTCGGCCCTTGCATCTGGGTCAACGATCACGGTCCTTGCGGCAGCGTCTTTGAAGGAAAGCTTTACCGAACTTGGCAAAGCCTACGAACGCTTGCACCCGGGCTTCACGGTTCGGATTAGCTTTGCCGGTTCGCAGCAATTAGCGGCGCAAATCGCCCTAGGCGCCCCCGCTGACGTGTTTGCAAGCGCTGACACTGCTCAGATGGATAAGGTGGTTCAAGCCCGGAAGGCTGCCTCAAAGTCCGTGAAGCCTTTGGCTTACAATGCCCTGGTTCTTGTTGTCTCGAATTCTGCCAGCTCCAAGATTTCGGGCCTCCAAAGCATTGGCGACCAAGGCATCAAATTGTTGCTTGGCACTCCGCAGGTGCCGGTTGGCGAATATTCGAGGGCGATGCTCGCTAAGGCAGACAAGAAGTTCAAGGGTGGCTGGCTGGCGAAGGTTAATGCCAATGTGGTCTCCCAGGAGCTCGACGTCCGGTCCATTCTAACCAAGGTTGAGCTGGGCGTTGCAGATGCTGGGGTCGTTTACATCACCGACGCCAAGTTCGCTGGCAGCAAAGTTGTAACTCGGCCGATTCCGCCTAAATTGAACGTCACATCCACTTACTTGATCGCGCCTATTGTTGGGTCAGAGCTTGGGCCCGATTTCGTCCGCTTTGTCCTTAGTAGGGCTGGTCGCGAATCCCTTGGGTCACGCGGGTTTCTGCTGCCGCGACCATGACCAGGAGACCCGACTGGGCCTGGGGCTGCTGGCTCCTGGTTGGCGTCCCGCTATTCCTGCTTCTTGTTGGCGTCCCCGCCCATCTCCTTGCAAACTCGACAGGCCTATGGCAACAACTGAATACGGGGCCAGCCAGGGAGGCAATGGTTCTGAGCCTTTGGACCACTGGGCTGACGCTTCTTTTAGTTATCGTTTTTGGTACACCGCTCGCGTTTGCCGTGGCGAGGACGAAGTTTCCGTTTAAACGACTGGTTGATGCTCTTATCGACTTGCCATTGGTTCTCCCGCCCGCGGCAGCGGGAATTGGATTGCTCCTGCTCTTTGGCAAGAACGGCGTACCTGGAGCTTGGCTTGCGGCTCGCGGCATCTCCCTGGTCTTCACGCCCGCTGCTGTGGTTCTCGCCCAATTGTTTGTTGCCTCGCCATTCTATGTGCGCGCCGCGGTGATTGCCTTTGGGGGCATGGATCGGGAGGTTGAGCAGTCTGCCGAACTCGACGGCGCAGACAAGCTGACCACTTTCGGGCGAGTTACGCTGCCTATAGTGCGCCGAGGACTGGCCGCGGGCGCCGCAACATGTTGGGCGCGGGCCTTGGGTGAATTTGGGGCAACCTTGCTGTTCGCGGGCAACTTCCCGGGAACGACTCAGACTATGCCACTGGCGGTCTACGCAGGCTTTGAAAGCGATCTCAGCTCGGCCATCGCCATGTCCTGCGTCCTGCTTGTCGTCGCTCTTGTTGTCCTGCTTGTCGCTAAGCTTGCGGATCGCTGAGGTATTCGAGAAGGTCGTCATGCGCGACGTATAGGTGCTGGGAGTATTCGCCGGGCCTTAGCCAGATCAGCGCTGGGGGAACTCCACTCAGAACGAAGGATGCCACCTCTTGAGCTTCTTCCACAGATAGGGACATGCCGTCCGAGCGCATCACAAAGAGATGCAAGAGGTCCTCTTCCCCTTCGAATTGATACCGAAAGGGGCCAATCGTGCCTCCAAAGTCATTCGGTTCAGAGCCGATGGACTGAAGGGCGAATGCGTCGCTTGGCCTGCTGGAGGTCCGGTCGAACGCGGGCAAGGCGATGGTGACGTTAGATCGCACGTGGTCGAGAATGGCGCCGATCACGGTGTTTCGGCGCGCGCTCTCTGATTCATTTGGGATCATGGCCGAAGGGAAAACTGGCGGAGCGGGTGGGATTCGAACCCACGATCCGGCTCAACACCGGATACGCGATTTCCAGTCGCGCTCCTTCGACCACTCGGACACCACTCCGCGACAAGGCTCATTATGTCGTATTGCGCTCGTGGATCGCTGTAGGGTGTGGCGAAGCTGATCCGTTGCCGGTATTGATGTGTTACGGTTCACGCGTAGGCGGGAAAGTTGTGAGGTTGATTCATTGTTACGTCCTCGATCTTGGAGGACGTCATCCCGAGGAACTCGAGGGACCGTGATCGAAGGCGCCGCGTTCTCACCGATGCGCGGCGTGGCCAAAAACGGTCCCTCCACTTCGCCTTTGCTACGGTCGGGATGACAATCTGAGGGCAGGAGACAATAATGAAATAGGTTGAGTTGGACTGTTGCTCTGCGATCATGTGGAGGGCCGTTAGCTCGATATCACCACGGCGCCCTCATTCTGCAGACTGCGATAATTCAACGACCTGTCGCTGACTCGCACGGGACGCCCTGCCTTCATTCCCAATCGCGCCAGACGAAGCATATTGCCACCTTCCGCGACCTGAACGAAGTCCAGCCGACGGGACAGAGACCCTGCGAGCCTGTCTCGGATTTTGTTATTGATACCAATGAAATCGGCATCGGGCCG